>USJP01000038.1 GCA_900555105.1 uncultured Coriobacteriaceae bacterium
CCGCGCGCGACAGAAAACGGACGCCGCCGCCGAAACGAAACGGGGCGCTGGAGTCGGCAGCAATCGAGTCAAGGTGGACGATAACGCGCTGGCAAGCGTTGCGAGAACGACCCTACCGTTAGGAAATGCAATCGGACGCCTGCAACAAGCCCCGCCGTCCGCAGGGGGATGGACGGCGGGACTCATGTAACATAATGTTGCTGTCTGGCTTTACTTGATCAGGCCCGCCTCGAACCTGTAGGCAGCCTTGACGTTGTCATCATCGAGGAAGTCGTGCGGAAGGGGCGCGTTGAGCTCGGCCGGGCGCTCCACCAACTTGCGGGCTCCAACAGGGCAAACCCAAGCGCACTGGCCACAGCGGAAGCACATCTCGTTCACCACGGGCAGACCCGTGGCCTCGTCCATCGTGATGGCATGCAGCGGGCAGCGCTCGGCGCAGGTGCCACACTTGAGGCAAGCATCGATGTCAACCTTGAGGTTATAGTGGCTGATCTGCGTGAAGGGCTGGCTGGCGCCAATCGCCTCCGGGCTGCCCAGGCTCATCCATTCGGCGATGATGCCGCAGGAATCCGCATGGCACGAGCAGATGGTTCCCATATGCTTGGAGAAGTTCTTCTCCAGAATAAAGCCGTCGTCACGAGAGCGCTGCATGTACTCGAGGGCCTGCTCCTTGGTGATAGGACGGGCGATTCCCAAGTGCATCCAGTAATCGGCCTCTTCGCCAATCATGAGGCAGGTCTCAACGCGCTGGTCACACAGGGGCGAGAAGTATTCCTCGAACTCACCGGACGCGAAGTCCTCGAGCTTGGGGAAATCGACACCCGCGACCTTACCCTCCGCCGTCAGCTGCTTCACGATTGCCGTGTAGCGGCAATAACAGGGGGCTATGGCAAAGGTCGTCTGCTCGGCGACAAGTTTCTCGATATCGTCATAAGGAAGCACGCCGGCATCCTCGGCCACGACCGACTTATCGCAAGGAATGGCATAGAACGTAGGGGTGCCGGTGGTCTGCATGTCTTGCGGAAGCATGTCGACGCCCGAAACGCCCAGGTTGTAGTTCAGGGGATCGTCAAGAACCTCGCGCATGTGGTATTCCACAACACCCTGGAAGAAAGGCACGTGATGGTACCGCACGCCCTCATTGGTCTCCTCGCGGCAGAGATACCCATGGTCGGCGAAGTACTCGCAGAGCTCCTCGCACTCCTCCATCGAACGGCCCGTCTTTTCGCTAAAGTCGAGCTTGGTAAACGCCACGCCCATCGGCGTCTCGATGTAAGCCTGAGCAGTGTCCTCGTCGAACGTCGCAAGAATGTCGTCATAGGTCGCGACAACAGCGGTATTTCCGCAGCCCATGCCGTAGGAATGAATGAGGCAGCGCACCTTCACAGCCCATGCGGGGATGACGGTCCCGTCCTCACCGACAAAGTCAACCTGCGCGTCCAAGTAGGCCTGGCGGCGGCGATTGAGCTCCTCGAGCGGCATGGTCGAAGTACCCAGTTCAAACAGATTCTCGGGCGTACCCTTCCAATCGAGATCGGCAGGGGCACCGTCGGCGTACGACCCCTTCGCCGTCGCAACCGCAAGCGCCTCATCAGCGCAGGCGACGTTACCGGCCACGCATGCAGATGCGCCCATTGCCGCGGCGGCACCCACAAAGCTCCTACGCGTCACGTCATCCATTTCGAAATCCTTTCTCTCCCTTTGCGCAGCGGCATCTCCCAAGCTTCGCTGCACCTCCGACTGCCATTTGACGCCAATCAGGCCATCCACGTCCTCCCCCCAACGCATTGGAAATTGGCACCGCCCACTTGGGGGGTTGATGGCAAAAAGGCAGATAAATGATTAAAATGTCGGATGGGAGAAGGAGGGGACATGCACTGCTGTGCAACCAAGTCGGCTCGATGCCCGGATGCGCTAACTATCACCATCTTGTGCATCGGGTATGGTGCCTATCACGCCTGCTGCTATAACGGCATCATCCGTGGGGCATTCCTTGCCCGAATCGGCCTCGACACCGACGAGACATGGCTCTGTCTCCTGCTGCTTGTTTGCGCGACCGGCGTTGGCTGCCTAGCCGTCAGGGCGCTCCATAAGAACGGGGTCCATGTCACCGGGCCGGCCGGCACCGCCTCAAGCTATGCGTCCATCGCCCTGTTCGCGCTTCTCGGGCTCTTGTTTGATTCATCGGCGGAAGTATCGCACCTTCTTTCCTTCGCAACAGGCCTGGCGTCGTCCATCCCGCTTCTGGTGTGGTTCAAATCATTCCTGGCCCTCTATCGTCGGCGCGGGCCAGGAATCTGCATGCTCGCGATTTCCGTCGGTACGCTGCTCAGCTATATACCGATGTGTTTTGCGGCCCAGGCGCAAACGGCATTGCCCCAGACCGCTCTTTTGATTGGCGGCACTTTGGTCGCCGCCACCGTTCAACTGACGTTTCTCCGAACATGCAAGGACACCCCTGCGCATCCCGGAGACCACGGCGGCCACGGGGCAGAGCCCTATCGTCTCTCGGTCTATATCGTCAGTCTCGTCTCAAGCTTCGGCGTTGCCACAAGCCTTGCGAGTGGGATGGCCTATTTCTTGGGCGGGTATCAATCTGGGTCGTTCTCTTGGACGCTCGTTCTCACCATCCTCTGCGCCTGCGCAGCTCTCACGGCCCTGTCCCTTCTGGCGAGCAAAGGCGCCACCCTGCGCTTCGGGCTCCTTATCAGAATCGCCCTCGTTGCCACCGATGCAGTGTTTGCTTTTGCCCCAGCCCTTCAAGGCTTTGCGCCAAACGTTCTTGCCGCCTTATGCCAAGCGGTTGTAATCATCCAAGGCGTTGCTATGACGTTGCTTTCAGTGGAAATATGTCATGAGAAAAACCTGGCGATGTCGGACGTGATGCCCGCGAACTACGCCATTTATGTTGTCTGTGTCTGCTCCGGCATGGGCTTGGCCTCAATGGTAAATGCCAGCGGAAGCGAGCTTCTCTGGCAGTTCATGATGGGCATCGCGATTACAAGCGTCGTCGCGGTCATCCCGGCCCTACCCTCAGCAAGCAGCACGGCAGCGACGTTCACCGCAAAAATCCTGCTTGAAAATGAGGGCTACGACGAACGCTCATCAAGAGTGTGTCTCGAGACCGCCGCGAGATATGGCCTCACTCCCCGTGAGACCGATGTCCTGCGCCTGCTACTGCTTGGGCTTACGCGGGCTCAGATCGCCGACAAGCTCGCGCTCAGCAGTTGGACCGTGAAAGAATACATTGGAAGCGTTTACAACAAAGTCGGAGTTCATTCAGCAAAAGACTTGATGATTCAATGCATGGCGCAGGCAGGAACACCAAAAGAAGAGCTCTCTGCCAGGCCGCCATTGACATAGGCTGCTTGTAGGATTCGCCTGCCGTTGCGCCATGAGCTCGTTGCGGCGGCGTCCTTGGTGTAGGCATCGGCAAGCCAGGCGTTGAACCCGTCCTCCACCTCGTGATTGGGAAAGCCCAGGGTATAGGAACGGCGGCGTCCCCGCTCCTCGTAACCCCTGATAGTCAGGTAGCCGGTCTGGAAAAGGACGGCGGGCATGAAGGGGTCGGCCGGCTCAAAGGTGCCCAGCTGCTCCTCTGAAGCCTCGACAGACTCGACCTCCATGGGCCCCTTCTTGGCATATGACATGAGCCAGCCCGGAGTTCCCGTCTCGAACCAATAGGAGCGGATATCCGCGGAATCCAGGCAGCGGCCAAGCGACACGGGGTTGAACACGCGGGTCATGGAGCGGTCGAAGCAGTACCCGTCGTACGTGTCCACCAGGCGCGCAAACGCCCCATCGGCATCGGTGCCGAGGGTTTGCGCAAGGGCGGCGAGCCTCTGGGGGAAACACGACCGCACCTCGTCGTGTGTGTAGCCCAACAAGCTGGAGAAACGAACGTCCATCGTGATGTCGGTGAGGTTGTTGAGGTCGGAGAAGATAGAGACCTTCGAGAACTTGGAGACACCCGTCATGAGGCAGAAGCGCTGCTTGGACTCGGTGGCCTTGACAACAGAGTAGAACGACTTCAGGAAGGTCTGGAAGGGCAAAACCTCCCGCGTGCCCACCCAACGGGTGAGGGGCTTGTCGTACTCGTCGACCAGCAGGACAAACTGGCCGGTCGGACTGATTTCGGCAACGTCCTCAGCGAAGGCGGCGAAGCGGTCGCGCACGTTTTCCTCGTCGCGCAAGGACACACCAAGCCTCTCCGACTCCCTGCGCAGCGTTGCCGCGACGGCAGCCTCAACCTCCTCGACCGTCTCCCCCGAGCACAGGCTCATATCAAGCCTGATGACCGGATACCGGACCGACCAGTCCCACGGCAGAGAGCCTATCGCCAACCCCTCGAACAGATCGCGCCTGCCCTCAAAGAGATTCTGCAGCGTGGAGATGAGCAGAGACTTGCCGAAACAACGGGGGCGCGCAAGAAAGAACTGCTTGCCGAAAGACTCGTCAACCAGCGGATACAGAATCCCCGTCTTGTCGACGTACGTAAAGCCCTTCGACCTCACGTACTCGAAATCGTATGTATCCGTCGCAATCTTTTCCATGGCAGGCCCTTCGCCGCAGAACACATCTCGGGCGCAATCTTACCATCCGCCACGCGCCTGCATCCGGACCCGACAAAAATGCGCCGAACGGGACGGAGTGAGAAAGGGGCCACACAAACGGAAACTTGCACCGACGGACTTTCGCATCTTTCGCATGTTTTCGCAAGTTTTGCAAAAGGTCGTTTAGCTGGGTGAATGTTGTTATGGAAGTATCCCGTGCTGCTTTCACGTCCTAGCGGAATCTACCTCGCTCACGACTTGAGCCAGGGCTATTCACTGTTGCCACAGGACAAGCACGCGCTAGAAACTGATTGATAGGCAATTCCGCCGCCCTCTCGCATGAGCTCGCTTCGAGCCTTCGTGAAAGGACGGCATTGGTTTGGTCGGTTCTTTAGGGACTGCCCACCTCGGGCGCCGCGGTGATTGCCATGACCGGGCTTTGTTTGGTCGGGTCCTTGGAGGGGCCGCTCACCACTTTGGATTTGGGGTGTTGCGACGGGAACTCGAACCGGCCCGTCGGTCTCAATGTGACTCCCGCGGCTCTTTGCGGACAATCCGCCGTCAAAGCGAGACCGTCCCCCACAATTGCAGGCATTTTGTTAGAAAGTTCACCTTCTCATACCGTGCAACGCGCTATGATGCCAGTACTGCGATTTCGATGGGGAGGAGACTCTATGGCAAATACGACACCTGAGCTCACGAAGGAAGAGCGCGCGGCGGCACTCGCCAAGGCCGCGAAGGCCCGCACCGAGAGGGCGGCTCTCAAGGACGACATCAAGGCCGGCAAGATCAGCGTGGCGGAGGTCCTCGACATGGAGGGCGATGTCGCCCGCCGCATGAAGGTGAAGGACCTCATCTGCTCCGTCCCCGGCTACGGCGAGGCCAAGGCAGCCAAGCTCATGGACCGCATCGGCATCGCCGAGTCCCGCAGGGTCCAGGGCCTGGGCATCCGCCAGCGCGAAGCGCTCCTGGCCGCCCTCGAGGATTAGATAGTGAACAAAAAGCCCCCAGCCGCAATCCCTCCTGCGTTGATGTCAAAACCGGCCCAGGAGGGGCCGCCGGGGGCTTTTTCATCGTCTTCCACGGGCTGCGCTGGCAGCAAATCGGGTTTCGGTGCAGTTTCGAAGCCCCCGATGGCAGCAAATCGGGTTTCGGTGCAGTGATTTCTGAACGAGAGCGCCGCTTGGCTCTATGAGGCGCAAAATTCTGTTGTTTAAACAACAGAATAGCTGATAAGCCTCCTTTTTAAAGCATCATTCCCCTCAGAAAAGGGCCTTGGGGCGCACGAGGCGCGTTTTGACTGCACCGAAACTCGTTTGCCTGCCAATGAGTTCGTGAAAACTGCACCGAAACACGTTTCGCTACCAAAAAAGGCCTTGGGCCGACCCCCCCACGCCGCCCGACAAGGCAGGCTGGACCCCCATTTTCCAAAAGCAGCCTGCGCTCGAAATTACAGACACAGTTATAGCCGTCATCAACACAGAGAGGCTTCCTGGCAGGCATGTTGCCGGTTTTCTTCAGGGACTGTCGCTGGGGCTGGTCTATGTGGCTCCAATCGGCATGCAAAACCTGTTCGTCATCAACAGCGCCCTGAGCCACAGTCTCAAGCGAGCCTTGGCGGTGGCGCTCGTGGTCGTTTTCTGGGACATCTCCCTGGGACTTGCTTGCTTTTTGGGTGCCGGCGCGTTGATGGACGCGCTCCCATGGCTCAAGACGGCCATCCTTGGCGCGGGCGGGTTGCTGGTCGTATGCATCGGCGTGGGGCTCATCCGCTCCAAGGCGGACCTGAGCGGCGGCAAGGACGTCAACCAGCCGCTTGGCAAAATAGCCGCTTCCGCCTTCATTGTGACCTGGCTGAACCCTCAGGCCCTGATTGATGGCACCATGATGCTCGGCGCATTCAGGGCCGAGCTGCCCGCGGGCGGCAACGCAAGCTTCATCGCCGGATTCGCCTGCGCCAGTCTCATCTGGTTTACCTGTCTGTCGGTCGCGGTCCATCTGCTGGGCAGCAAGATCAACAGCCGCGCGCTCACCTGGCTGAACCGCATATGCGGCGTAGTGATAATCGCCTACGGTCTCAGACTGCTTTTCGACCTCGCGCAGGTGCTCTGGGTATAGGTTGGCCAAGTGGCGCAGCAGAGCCACTAAAACAGGTGCTGAGCATGGCGCATCATCAGTCCACACTAATAGCCGGGTAGATAAGGCAGAGTTGAAACAGGTGTTGCGTACGGTTTGTCGTCAATCAAAGCGCGATTAGCCTAATTCATCTTTGACTCATTCCGCTTTGGTTGACGACCAAAAAGCGAAGCCTTCGTTTGCCCAGCTCAGCAACGTCAGGGCACCCGCTACAGCTCTTCACCCACCCAGGCGCCCACGTTGTGCGTGAGGCAGTCGAAGACTACGCCAAGCAAATGGACCTCGTTGCCCGGGCTGCGATAAGGCTCGGCGTAGCCCCGCTCGCGAATCTGAGCGAGGGCAGCCTGCGCGGCGGCCTTGCCAACCCCCTCCCCCGAGGCGACTTTCATCTCCATAACGAATACGTGACCCGGTGCGCACATCACCATGTCAATGCGACCACGCGAGGTTGTCACCTCAGCATCCAGGTAGATGCCGATAAAACGCAGGATGGCGACAGCCACACACTGGTAGGCCTGCTCAGACAATCGATCAGTAAGATCATAACCAATAGCGGAGAAGAAAGACTCGAGCGCCTCCATGAAACCGTCCGTGTCACCTCGGCGCAGCGAGCGTTGGCACGCCACCGCCCAGCCACTCGTCTTGGACACGTCTGTACCAGGGCGCATGTATGCGTTGGCAAGCCAGCGATTGAAACCCGCAGAAACCTCCCTGTTGGGAAACCCAGGTCGTAAATTGTGCCCATGTCCTGGCCCCAAACCTCTTTAATGGTGAGGTAGCCTGTTTGGAAGAGCACCGCTGGCATGGAGGGGTTGGCCGGCTCGAAAGTGCCCAGGTCGGCATCGCCCAGCGTGAAAGAATCGACGTCGATAGGCTCCTTCTTCGCATACGACATAAGCCAGCCCGGAATGCCCGTCTCAAACCAGTAGGCGCGCATGTCGGCCGAGTCGAGGCAGCGGCCCAGCGAAACGGGATTGAAGACGCGCGTCATCGAGCGGTCGAAGCAATAGCCGTCGTACATGGAGACGAGACGGGCGAACGCGCCGTCGACATCGGTACCCAAGACCTGGGCAAGCGCCGCAAGTCTCCTGGGAAAGTTCGCACGCACCTCGTCGTGCGTATAGCCAAGCAGCGAGGAAAACCTCATGTCCATCGTGATGTCGGTGAGGTTGTTGAGATCCGAGAAAATCGAGACCTTTGAGAACTTGGAGACGCCCGTCATGAGGCAGAAGCGCTGTTTGGACTCGGTGAGCTTGACGACGGAATAGAACGACTTGAGGAACGCCTGGAACGGCAGGACCTCAGGCGTGCCCACCCAACGGGTGAGGGGCTTGTCATACTCGTCGATAAGGAGCACGAGCTGCCCCAAGGGGCCCGTAGCAGCGACATCGTCAACAAAAAGCGCGAACTGCTCGCGCAGCTCGACACCCTTGCGCAAGGGCACTCCCAGGCGCTCGGACTCGCGCCGCAACGTGACCGCGACTGCGTCCTGCACTTCCTCGACCGTTGCCCCTGAACACATGCTCATATCGAGGCGAACAACGGGATACTTGACCGACCAATCCCATGGCAGCCCGTCAATGGCAAGGCCCTCGAATAGGTCGCGCCTGCCCTCGAAGAGCTTCTGGGTGGTGGAAATAAGCAGTGACTTGCCGAAGCGGCGGGGGCGAGAGAGGAAGAACTGGAAGCCTATGGAGCCATCCACCAGCGAATACAGCTTGTCCGTCTTGTCAATGTATGTGAAACCCATCGAACGGACCCGCTCAAAGTCGTACGTGTCCGTCGCAATCCGCTCGAGTCCCATAACTTCCTCCAGCATCCCGCCCAACCGCATACAACCATGTACCAGCTTGAAAGATACCATGAATGAGGGCGGCGAACTAACCGGCGCGACCCTTGGATAATCGAGCGCACATCCGGGTCACACCCGGGAGTGCTGTGCCACACGACCTCCATACCGGCCTGGGGCTTGAGGGTCTCAATAGCCGTGAAGCCATGGCCATCGAGGTAGAGGGGCTGGCCCGAGCCGTAGTCCTTGATCTGCACGCCATGCTTGCCGAAGAGCCAGTCCGAGCAGTCGCTCTGCTGGGTACGCAGTGCGTAGAACAGCTCCGGGTCCACGACGAAGTTTCGCTGGATGACCTCGGCCTGCACGCCGGCACGGGCCTCCTCGGGGGTCATGTTGATGAAACCGCCGCCGCCCTCGGCGAAGTTGGTGTTGCCGCCCAGGGCGTCAAGCTTTTCGAGCATGACGACGGTCGCGCCAGAAGCCTGTTCCTTGGTGAGCATGGTGGCGGTGAAGCCGCCCATGCCGGACCCCATGACGACGACGTCGACGTCCTCGGTCGCGTCCGGCTCGACGGGCGTGCCGATGGCGTCGGGATTGGCATAGCCGAGCCGCACCAGCTCTTTTCTTATTTTATCC
>USJP01000039.1 GCA_900555105.1 uncultured Coriobacteriaceae bacterium
GCCAGCCCCGCTCGGCCGAAGAGAACTGTACGGTGCAAACGGGTGCCCAGAAAACGGCACCAAACGGGTACTATGCAGAAAAAGGCCTGGTAGAACTCACACAACCCCATTCGGGTACTTTTTTAAAATCCGCAGTGCGACTCATCGGCACACCTCTTTCGCCATGTTGTATCATGGCAGTAACTTCCTGATGCAAGAGAGGTGCCCGACGTTGTCGCTCCTGAAAAACCTGCGGCCGTGCTGCTTCGGCCTATGCTTCGTCCACATGTGGATCTACTGCACCACGCACCGTCCCTCGGTGAGCGACGACATCTCAACGATGGCCGCAATGTATCTCGCGCAGTCGGCCACGCTCGCCCTGTTGCTGCTTGTCGCGATACGGTGCTGGCGCCAGCCTGAAAAGAACCGCCAGCACCCCTCCGAGGGCATCCTGCGCATTGCAGACGTCCTCGGCGCCGCATGCATGTCTGTTTGCGGACTCGTGCTCGCAGGGGTGTTGCCGGTGCAGGGGGCCCTCGATGCCGGTCTTGCAGCCGGAGCGGGCGGTATCGGCGTGACGTGGGCCTATGCGCGTTGGTGCCAGTTCTACGCCAAACTCGATCTGCGCCTTGCAGGCACCCTTGTCTTTCTGACCATGGCGGTAGGATCGGCAGGCAAAGCTGTCATCGACCTTCTGGATGCCCCGGCGGCAGGTGCAATCCTCGCCGTGATCCCTTGGGTGTGCTTCGCTTGTGCCACACTGGCAAAGAAAAATCCGCCCGAGACGTCCACGGAGCCCAACATCTATTACAACTGGCGCACCGTTGCCTCGCTCGTGCGCCTCACCGTGGGAGTTGCCATCTTCAGCCTGACGTTCGGCATGGTACAGTCGGTGATGCTCGAAGGGTTGCCGCAGCCCTATCACGCCTCGGTCCTCGTGCACCATGGCGGCGAGATTGTTCTTGCACTTGTCATGGCGGGCTGGCTGGCAGGGCTCAAGCGCGGGCTCAACTTCAGCCGCACCTGGCGCATCATCCTTGTCCTCATGGCCACGGCACTCATCTTCGAGCCCTACATCGGCCCGGGCGCCTCGAGCTTTATGCTCTCGCTCGTGCGCACGGCGCAGACGTTCCTCATCGTCTTTCTCTTCCTTGCCATTGCCGACGTGGCTCGGCACAGCGCCTACAACCCCGTCGCGGTGTTCGCAGCAGGCTGGATTTCCTACTCGCTGCCTTTTACCGTGGGGAAAATGATCGGCGACGCCATGGTCTCTTCAGGACAAAACTACTTGCTTGCCATGGCGGTCGTGGTATGGATTCTCGTCATGGTGACCCTCTTTGTGATGGATGCGTCCTCCGACGGCAACCACCTGGTGTTTGCCGAGCTCAATGAGGGTGACGACGAGGACACCCCCGCCAAGCGAACTGCGGCCCTGCACAGCGAGCTCGACGCAATGGCCGTCGGCGAGGCTCGCGCTGGTACGCAAGAAACCAAGAGCATCCCTCAGAAAGTCGCACCTGACTCACCCGTACAAACTCCGACCACGCATGCCGACCTTGTTGGCCAGCGCTGCGAGAAACTCGCTGAGCAGTACGGCCTCACGCGCCGCGAGGGCGAAATCCTGGGCTTGCTCGTGCGCGGGCGCAGCAAGGCCCACATTGCCGAGGCGTTCATCATCTCGGAAAACACCGTGCGCGGCCATGTAAAGCATATTTATGCAAAACTCGGCATCCACAACAAGCAGGAACTCCTCGACCTTTTTGAGGCAACTGAGTGCTAATTCACGCCGCCTGTCGAGCGAACGCATAAATTTACAAAATCGCTGTTATCATGCCTCCCAATCTATTGGCAGCGATTGAAAGGCAACTGTATGACAGCGCATACAAAATCGTCGTTTGCCAGCAAGCTGGGCTTCGTTCTGGCAACCGCTGGTAGCGCAGTGGGTCTGGGAAACCTGTGGCGTTTCCCCACCGTCGCGGCAAAGGACGGCGGCGGCCTTTTCCTGGTCATCTACCTCATCCTGGTCTTCACCCTCGGCTACACCATCATGACGAGCGAGATGGCGCTTGGCCGTCGTACTGGTCTGTCTGCCCTCAACGCCTATAAGGCCGCCGAGCCCAAGTTCGGCTTCCTGGGCAAGCTCGCATTTTTCGTGCCGTCCATCATCCTCATGTACTACGTGGTCATTGGCGGCTGGGTGCTCGAGTATCTCTTCGTCTTCGTCACCGGAGCGGGCGTTGATGCGGCAGCCGACGGGTTCTTCACGTCGTTCATCACCTCACCCATCGCTCCTGTGGTGTTCACGCTGCTCTTCCTGGCCCTCACCGCGCTCATCATCGCGGCGGGCGTTCAGAAGGGCATCGAGCGTTCGGGCAAGGTCCTCATGCCCATTCTGATCGTGCTTGCCATCGGCATCGCCATCTTCTCGCTCACGCTTTCCACGACTGACGCGGACGGCACCACGCGCACCGGCCTGGAAGGCCTCTCCATCCTCGTCATCCCCAACCTCGAGGGCCTCACGCTCAGCAGCTTGGGCCGCACCGTCATGGACGCCGTGGGACAGGCGTTCTTCTCGCTCTCCCTGGCCATGGGCATCATGGTCACCTACAGCTCCTACATGCGCAAAGAAGACAATCTTTCCAAGAACGCGCTGCAGGTCATCGGCATCGACACCGCCGTCGCCTTCCTGGCCGGCGTCATGATCACCCCCGCCGTGTTCGTCTTCATGGGCACCGATGGCCTGAGCGCCGCTGGCCCCAGCCTGATGTTCGTCTCCTTGCCCAAGGTTTTTGCCGCCATGGGCCCGATTGGAGGCGTTGTTGGCGCGGTCTTCTTCCTTATGGTAACCCTCGCGGCCCTCACGTCGTGCGTCTCGATTCTTGAGGTCGTCGTTGCCGGCTGCATGGAGCAAACCCACATGCCCCGCGGCAAGGCTACCACCATCGGCTTCCTCGGTGCGGCCGTGGGCGCTATCATTGTGTGCCTGGGTTACACTGCCTTCTACTTCGAGCTTCCGCTCCCCAACGGCAGCACCGCACAGATCCTCGATGTCTTCGACTACGTCACCAACAGCGTGCTCATGCCCATCATCGCGCTTATCTCCTGCATTCTGTTCGGCTGGGTGCTCAAGCCCTCCTGGGTCACCGATGAGGCCGAGCTGGACGGTCAAAAGTTTTACTTCAAGCGCATGTTCTTCGCGCTCATCCGCTACGTTGCCCCCATCTTGCTCGTCATTCTGCTCATCCAGAGCGCCCTGGGGCTGTAGCCTGTAGAAACCCGCAAGGAGTAACCCTGCAAGAGAGAGAACCGCCCAAAGGGGTCGGTGCCAATACGGCGCCGGCCCCTTCTCTTATGCGGGCAGAGGGACGTGTACAGATATGCTGGACAAAGAGCGGGCATCAAAAGCGATCAACACTGCATCCCTCCAGCACATGACGTTCCTATAGGTGTTACGCCCCAAGCACGCGCGACATGACCTTGGCAAGCTCAGCACTCTCGATGGGTTTGGAAAGGTGGGCGTTCATGCCTGCGGCCAAAGACTGTTTGATGTCATCGTCAAACGCGTTCGCGCTGACGGCGACGATAGGCACAGTCAGACCGTCCGCCCTACCGCTTGTGCGAATCTGGCGCGTCGCCTCCAGACCGTTAAGTCGCGGCATCATCACGTCCATCAAAATCAGCTGGAACGTGTCTGAAGGGGTGTTGCAAAACATGTCGACCGCCTCCTGGCCGTCGCAAGCCTCGGTTACGCTGCACCCCATACCTTCCAAGAACACACGTAGAATCTCCCTGTTCAGGGCGTTGTCCTCTGCAGACAGGACGCTGACGCCACTGAAATCTGTACGCAGCTCGGCATCCTGCTCACACACCTGCGCCTGGGCCACAGGCAGGCTCAATGTGAAGTGGAAGCAGCTCCCCTGGCCAAGCTCGCTTTCCAGGGAGATGCGCCCGCCCATCATGAGCACAAGGCGGTTGGAGATGGAGAGTCCCAAGCCAGTTCCCTGTCGGCGCTCGGGCAAGGTATCCACTTGCTCGAAACTTTGGAAGATACGGTCGAAGTCCTCACGCCTGATACCGACACCATGGTCTCGCACACTGAAGAATATGCTGCTTGTACCCGCCGTCGACTCTTCCTCCCTCACGACGAGCTCAATCGTTGAGTCGGCCGGCGAATACTTGATGGCATTGCCCAGCAGGTTGATAAGCACCTGGTTGATGCGCAACGCATCCCCGCAGAACCAATCGTGCTGCAAGGAAATCTCAGCCTGGAGGACCTGGCCTTTCTCTGCAAACTTGGCGTCAAGCATGGGATGGAGATCGTCAAGCAGCTGGCGCAGACTGAAGTCGGCTGTCACCAAGCTCATCTTGCCGCTCTCAATCTTGGACATGTCCAGGATGTCGTTGAGCAACCCTAGCAGGTAGTGCGAGGAGGAGTGCACCTTACGCAGGCAGTCAAGCCGGTTCCGCTCCGTTTGATTGTCTTGCAGGGCAATCTCGGTCATGCCGATAATGCCGTTCATGGGCGTCCGAATCTCGTGGGACATGCGCGCCAGGAACTCGGACTTCGCCTGCGCCGCCTGGTCGTGATGCTCCAGGTTGAGGCGGTTCTGCATGATAGCTGCGAGCTGCGTGAGAAGCGCACAGTCTCCCTCGGTATGCATCAGCCCCTCGTCGACTCCCACAAACACGATAACATCAGCAAGACGTCCGTTGTCGGCCATGGGGATTGCCAGACCTTTCTTGCCGTCTGCCAGATCTTGCACGACTTTGGGAATGTCGGACAGAGGGTACAGCTCGCCGAAGTGCAGGCGATGCGCCAGGCTGCGGCATTCATCTTCCGCGCAGTGGAACACAAGTTCTTCGGCAGGCAAAGGCTTCCAGCTGTACTCCACGCTGCCCGAAAAGTTGCCCTCTTGGAACGCAGCAACCATCAGGTTCTCCATACCGTACAACTCGGAGAGTCGCAGCGACACCAAGTCGCTCACCGCCTCGAAGCTGGCGCTATGGTCATACATGTTGAGTGCCACAGACGGAAGGCTCATGGGCTCGATGGACCCAAAGGAAACGACTTCGCCAAAGGGGCGCCCCCGCAGATGAGCCATGCTTGGGTCCCAAGGCAAAACGCGTACCCCTTGCCGCCGCGCGGCCTCCAGCGCACACGACGCATAATGCACGAGCTCGGAGGTAGCCGTGTCACCAACCGTCCATACATAACCGGCATGAAAGTCAAGCTCCAGCGCACTGTCACGCACAAGGCCGGTATAGAGCCGTCGCAGGTTCCTCAAGCCATGCCCCGGTTCAACGAGAGAGCCCTCCGGAAGCCAAACGAGGAATTCATCGGCGCCAGCACGTACCGCCACCGTTTGCTGTGTCGTATCGGGATTGCAGAACACCTCGTTCAGTTCCTTGGCAAACTCGGCAAGGAGCACGTCGCCGAAGGTCAAGCCATATGCCCGCACAAGTGCGCCGAAACCATCGAGCTCGATGAGCAAAAGGGTGCCAGCAGCAGCATTCTGGCGCAACCTGTCGACCGAGTCCATTCCTTGTTTCATGCGATACAGGCCGGTGACAGGGTCAGTGGCCTGCTTACGCTCGCGCTCGGCCTCCTTGACCTTTTCTTCGGTAATATCTCGGATATAGCCTGCTACTTGACGATTCCCGCTTTTGGCATCGCATAGCACCATGCCATTGACCAGATACCAGACACCGGGCTTGCCCTCGGGCTGAAAATACACCTCCACCGTACCGGAGCCTTGCTCCATGGAGATCTTGCGGCGGTCCGCCAAAGAAAGTGCGGACTTGCAAAAACCACCCCAAAAATCAGCCACGCTCCACACACCAGGATACAGCCGGCTGTTTACCAGTTCGACCGTGTCTTCTTGCTCGCGATAGGTAAAGAAGATATCGCTGGAGCTCTGCACTGCACCGCAACGCGATAGCGCTCCTTTTCCTCACGCAACTGTGCTTCCGAGCGCTGCTCACTTTCCGTCAAGTCCTCTACTACCTGATGGAGCTCGTCAATCTCGCGTATGGCAGACGGTTGAAACCCCTTCAGCGCTTCCGCGCCGCTGCGGATGCTGTCCATCAGCCGATATACCGGGCGGGAGACATAGCGTACCGCCACCAACATGACAACAAAACCGATTGCCGCGCATACGAGGCAGTTCAGCAAGATATGCTGATACAGTTCATCGCCCCCGCTGAAGATAGAGTCCTCAGCGACGAAGCCGCACAGAACCCAGTCTTTGTTATCAAAGGGGACGTTGTTGCCATAGAGCGTCAACGGCACACGGACGCAATATATGTCCTGGTCGCCCACCTTACGGTCGGTCACCTTCGAGAGTGGGCTGGGCGACACGCCCTCCAACATAAACTTGTCCCCCGAGCGTACCACCGCGTTATATAGCGAGCCCGTGCCCACCATGGCACGGTATGTGCCGTCGGGCTGACACACCGCCAGCGCATAGCCCGCGTTGAGGTCGGCGTCAAGATCGCGCACAGAGAGATAGGAGTTGACCAGATAAGAAACAGACACCTCAACACCTATCACACCGTACACCGTGCCGTCATATATCAGAGGCACGGAGTAGGTGATCATCTTATGGTTGTCTAAGGGGCTGTCCTCGAGAATGAAAGGCTCGGACCAGTACCCGAGGTTGACGACGTCCACGCCAGGGTTGCCCTGTGCCAGCTCATAGGGCACGTAAAAGAAATCGTCCGCGTCGCGCTTGCCGCTCCCAAGAAAATGGAAACCCTTGTCCCACGGCGAGTCCAAGGGGATGTTCGCCTCGCGAGCAAGGGTCTCGTCGCCGCGTTCCAAAAGCAAGTCAGAATTGGAGACCGCCTCACTGGCAGGGTCGGAATCTCGCAGGAAAAAACCGTTATATGCGCCGGGCTCCGCAGTGTCCCCCGTGTTGCCGAACACGACGAACAGGCCGCACGTGGTCGACCGTTGCAGATAGCCCAACAGGTCGGGGAACACCGTCTGCGACAGTTTCCTTTGCATGGCATCGGACCCCAGGAACTGTTCCACTCCGACCCCGGTGGAATCCAGGAGCTTCTCCAACGCCGCGTTGATATGGTCGCCTTCGGTGCGAACCGCGCTCCAACGACCCACCATCTCGCCTTCCAGAACCACCTCGCGGTTTTCCACGATGGCCTGGTCGATGCTTGCGGCGTTGCTCTCCATTGTTTCTTTCGCCCCGCTGACGACGGCAGGAGGCCTTGAATCAGGACCACAGTCGCCAGCGGCACAAACAAGAGCCATGCCACTGACTTTTGTCGCTTCTTCACAAGGCTTCCTCCCTCACGTTCTCAACCGTAGGTGCCAAGGCATCGCTGCTGACACGCTACTCGTCAGACTGGGGGTGCGCCTTTGCCTCCAGCTGGGCGCAGAAGTCCTCATACCATGCGTCAAACGCCTCGTCGCTCACGTAAGGCTCCAGCGCTTCCTCCCTGCTCGCGCCCTGCGCAACTTGTTCCTCGATGGCTTCGCGGTCAGCCTGTGCCTTGTCGGAAAGGTCGTAATCGAGCACCTTGCGCGTCGCAAATCCGTTTGCGAAGCACGAGGGCGCATAGAACTTATCGAAGTCGTAGTTCTCCATGACCTCCTTGAGACAATCAAAGGCCTTGGAGCTGATGGACAGGTTGCCGGTCTCGATGACGTCGTCGAGAGCCTCCACGGTGTTCGCGTCGTTGCGAACGGGCAAGTAAGAACTCGCGCAAGCAAACGTCAGGCTGTTCTCCTTCTCGGTGAACCACTTCAGAAACTCGCAGGCGGCGTATTCGTGCGTAGCGTCGGACTTGGTCACGCACATGCCGGCACCCTGCTGAACATGTATGTCGTTGCCACCCTCAAACACGGGCGCGGGAAGAATCGCGTAGCCGATGGGATAGCTCTCCTCGTCGCCGATCACCTGATCGGGGAAGTATGATGCAGAGGAAGAGGAGCCCGTGTAGGCTAGAATATCGCCGGTCTTCACGTCATCAGAGCGGAATTTGCCCAGGCTATTGAACCAGCCGCTCACGTAGGGCACATAGTAGTTGTCCCATAGATGACGGACAGCGCCCTTGTCGCAATTAATCGTGACGTTCCCGTTAGCATCGACATCGAAAAAATCGATGCCCTGCTGCTTCATGCCGATGATGAAGTAGTTGCTCATGGAGTCGCGGCCGTACAGGGCCTTGCCGTCGTCGGGTACGTCGGGGGTCTGAGCGTCGGTCCACTCATAATACTCCTCGGCGACCTTGGTAATGCCCTCGAATGTGCGCAAGTCATCGAGCGTCACACCCGTTGCCTGCGCGAACGGCTCCCAGTCGGTGGTATTAACCATCGTTATCTCGGTCGACTTGGCCACGGGAAACAAGTAGAGCCTCCCGTCGTGGTTGAAGTAGCCCTCCTCAAGATAGGAAGGCACATATTCCTTGAGCTCGTCTTCAGTGAAGTAGCCAGAGAGGTCAGCCAGCAGGTCTTCCTGCTCCAGGGCGTATGCGGTGTCGCTGTAGGAGGAGAACACGTCGGGCAGGGGCTTTGAGCCAACGACGCCGGCGGCCGAGTCGGTGATGGCTTGTTCAAGGTCGCTTACAGAGCCCTGACTCGACCCCTCCACGTAGATGCCCCTCTCCTGGCCCACGGTGGAATTGAACTCAGCCACGAGGTCGTCGAATGCCGCTTGCTGGGCACCATTGTAATAGTGCCAAACGGTGAGAGAGACGGGGTTGTTGGGGTCAAGCTTCGCGCCGTTCTGCTGCGACTGGGACACCGAACAGCCACTCAGCGCAAACAGCGCAAGCACGCAGGCCATGGCCAATACGAATGACGTTCTCTTCATCAAACTGCTCCATCTCATATGGCGGTACACAGCAGGCCATTCGTATGGCGGTACGACGGTGGGACCTGAGGGAGACATTCTAGGGTTCTGACGAGGAATATTCAACTGTCAACATAGGGGACGAATCGCAGCAAAGTGGAGACCCACACCGTCCACCGGAACACGCGAAGGCGTCAGAAACTAAAAA
>USJP01000040.1 GCA_900555105.1 uncultured Coriobacteriaceae bacterium
CGCCCGTCTCACCACCGCCCGTCTCGCCGCCGGTTTCCGTGCCAGTGCCGGGTTGCGTGGGTTCGGAGGGCACCGTCGTTCCGCCCGTATCCCCCGAATCACCAGGCACTTCGTCCGACCAGCCATAATCCGCACCGCTGTCATAGCTGTAGTCGGGCGTGAAGAACACGCCGGGCTCGTCGTAGTCAAAGGCGTACTGCGCACCGCCTGCCGCGTTGATCGCATCTTGGACGCCCTGCGCCGTGGCGTTGGCCTGCCCCACTCCCTCGCTTCCGTTCGTCGCAACATACACCGCGCGCGACACATCCGCGATGACCGAAACGCCCAGGTAGTTGTCGATGCCCTCGGTCATCACGACGAGCACGTAGGGGTGAGCCGCCAGCACGACACCACCGTCGTGCTCGGCCTGGTTGAGTTCGCCGGTCTTATGTGCCACCTGAACACCCGCAGGGATGGCGTCAGTCAGACCCGCGTTGATCGTCTGCTGCAGCAAGAAGCTCATAGCAAGCTCGCTCATCTGCTCGTTTACCAGCTTGCCCGAAGCGATGAGGTTCAGGATGGTTGCCGCGTCGTCGGAGGTCATGCGGTTGCGCATGCCCTGGTCAGCGGCGACCACGTCCATCATCTTGCGCGCCATGACGGTGCCGGTGAGACCAAGCTTGCTCGCCTCCTCGTTCACCGCATCCATGCCAATGAGGTCGACGATGACGTTGGTGGCTGTGTTGTCACTGTCGGCGATCATGCGCCGCGCAAGTTCTCGCAGCTCATAGGTGCCAGGGCCGTCATCTTGCACAGTGCCCGTGCCCGAGACGATGTCCGAGACCTTAACCTCCACCTGAGCGGAGAGGTCAATCTCCCCTGCAGCCACCTTGTCGAAAAGCGCCGCCAGTACGACCAGCTTGATCATGCTCGCAGAGGCATGCTGCGTCGAGCCGTTCACGCTCACGATGCCGGCAGGCGTGCCCACAGGAAGGTACGTCACCGAGACGGCCTGCCCATATGGGGCTGTCACCTGCTCGATTGCCTGGCGCACGCTGGCGCTGGCGCGCTCGATGTCCGCCGTGTTTTGGGCGACTGCGGCCTGGCGAATCGTATCCGCCGCAGAAACCGAGTCTTGCTCTGAGGTGTTGACAGAAGAGCCCTTGACAGCTGCGGACGTCGCCCTATCAACATCGCCCGCATCGGCACCGCAACCTGCCAAGAAAAGTAGGCAGCAACCCGCGAGCGCGCAAGGAAGTGCGAGACGCATCATCCACCGCGCACTCCGCAAAACCCTGCTTGTGCCCACTGTCTCACCCTGTATCGACATGCCATCTCCCACCTAATACAGGCGGCCCCACGTCCAGTCACCGCGGGGCCGCCGTCTCAGTTTTAGAAATGGGTATTATCCTGTGCTCGCATGGCAAGGTGGCGGAGGAGATTTGATTTCACCTAATAAGGAAACCCCCTCATCAAGCAGCCATCTCCTCATACAGAAGCTCGATGTTCCCAGGCTCTTCGCCGATAAACGCACCTGTCAATTTCAGCACGCCGCGATAAAAGCGCGTTTGGACAATCGCAGACGCAAGAGCTTGGAAATCTGCATACCAACTCGTCACGTGCTCTGTCAAGAAACTCCGTTGCTTGTCGAGAACCTCCATCGCCCCGGAGGTGTCCCCACAACGGACGCACTCGATAGCCCTGTCGCACAGAAGTGCCAGATAATCGAACATAAACGAAAGATGATCCTCGGGGACATCAAGGCCCGCGGGAACCCTAACACGGTTTGCCTTGAACTCCCTGTACACCTCGCCTTGCGGCACGCCCATGAGTTGTGTCCCACCAAAGCGAAAGAGCGACTCATAGGGCATGGCAGTGCGGCCCTCGACGGTGATTGTGCCATAGAACGCGGATGTGAAGTCGCATGCAAGCTCCTCGCGCGTTCCCGTGTTGCGACGGCGCAAATAGCGCGCAATGTCGTTGCATCCCTCGTCGCAAGCATCGGTGCCGGCCCAGGCCGCCTCGGCAAACCCAGACACCACGAGCGCGTCAATCTCCTCCTGCGTCAGTGGCTTGAAAAACAGCCGAGCGAGCAGGCGATACGTACCCCCGCGTTCTTCCAGCATGCTAATAATCTCATCGTTGTTCATTTTCGTTTGCCTTCCCACCGCTTCAGGCCGCTTTAGGCCCAGGTACCGTCCTAGCACTCACCCGTCCACGAGGCGTACTTAGGCGAGAGGATATAACGCGTCACGGGATGCGCACCCGTCTCGTCGGTCAACTCATGGATGCATTCTTCGCTGTATCGTGCCATTTCGCGGCATACGTCGCTTTCTGGATCATCGAAGTCGCCGAAGAAGCGCGCCCCGCAGTTGCAGTTATGTACGCAGGCCGGTACGTCACTGCCGTCGGCGGTGAGCTCATGGCACAGAGTGCACTTGCGCGCGATGCCCGCATCCTCGTCGATCTGGCGCGCGCCGAACGGGCAGGCCGTGACGCACAGGCCACAACCGATGCATGCATCGGTGTCCACCATCACATAGCCCGTCTCGTCTTCACGGAAAGACGCACCCGTGGGACACACCTCGATGCAGGGGGCGTTCTCGCACTGCTGGCACTGCACGGGAAGCCAGTACTTTTCAACGTTGGGGAATGTTCCGAAGGGCCCCATCGCCTTTACCTTGTTGTATGCCGAACCCAGGGGCAGACCGTGCTCAAGTTTGCAACACACCACGCACGAGTCGCACCCAGAGCAGCGATCGAGGTTGATAAGCAGTCCCTTGCGCATTTAGAACACCTCCGGGCTGGTCGGCTCACCCTGCAAAGTGGGCATGAACGGTTCGAACTCCTTGGCCTGCGTCCACACGCGCTCGGGCTTCTCGCTCTTTTCGATCTTAACCGTGAACGCTCGGTAGCTGTTCGTGGCAAAGGCGGGGTTCTGGAACGAGTCGGCAGACAGGCAGTTGTAGCCGCACTCCTCAATACCGGGCGTAATGGACTCTTGCGTGTCGTCGAAACACTCGGGGTTCCAAAAGCGCTCGGTAAGCAGCACACCAGGAGCAATACCCTGCGTCACCTGCGCCATGGCATGCGTGCTCGCGCGACGAGAGGTTATCTTCACCCAGTCGCCGTCGGCGATGCCGTACTCCTCGGCGGTCTGGGGGTTGATGCGCAGAAGAGGCGCGGGCATGAGCTCGCGGATAAACGGGGCGTGGCGCATTGTGCCGTGATGGAAATGCGGCAGGCGGCCCGTGGTGATGACGAGCGGGTACTCATCATCGGTCAGCGGGCTCTCCGTGGGCTCGTTGAACGTGCAGATGGGATCGTAATCCTCGCATGCCTCCTGTTCAAAGGGATACATGTAGGGAAAGCCCGTGCGAGCAAGGCGCAGCATGGCCTCACAGTACACATCCACCTTGCGCGACATCGTGGCAAAGCCGCGCGGCAGCCCATCGGAGACAATTCCCTCATACTGCTTGAACGCCACGTACTCGTCCATTGGCGTCTCGGTGTACATGTGATCGGGATCCGACGTCATCTCATCCCACGAGGCATGGCCCATATTCTCCGCCCACGCCTGACGGGCAGCGTCATGGCTCTCGAAGAACGCGAGCTTATAGGCGTCGGGGTCGAAGACGTTCTCCTCCCCGAGCTTCTCCACTGTAGCCTGAGCGACCTGGTAGGGTACCACGAAGGGGTTAGCAGTCTCGCCCAGGTGCATCACGTGCACACGCGCATACACGCGGTTCGCGTGCGTTGCAGGAGCCTCAAAGGAGTCGTACTCGAGCCACTCGTTGGTCGGCAAGAGCAAGTCAGCGCTTGCAACGGTGAAAGAAGTCATGTTCGGATACTGTTGAATGATGAAGTCCTGCTGGTCGTAGGCCTTCTTCCACTCAAGCGCCGGACCCATGACGGCGTATTTGTTGCCGCTCATCTCATACATGACACGCGGCCGGTAGGGCTCGCCCGTGGTGATGGCCTCACGCAGCTCACGCGGCGCGCAGGTCATCCACTGATGGATGCCCTTGTGAGCGGTGGCACCGCAGGTGTCGCTGTGCGCCTGGAAATACTGCTTGCGCATCGCTTCACCGTCGCGGCCCTTTTCGTTCCAGCCGGCCACGATGCCGTCGAGGTACTTGTCGTTCTGCTCTTGCGTCCAGCCGAAGTTCCAGCCCAGGCCATAGCGCTCGAAGTACGAGCTGAACTGGCCAATGCGCTGCGTGGGTCGGTCTTCAGTGAGAGCGGAGGGGCCGTGGGTCTGGTATGCAGAGCAGGGCGTCTCAATACGACCGAGCAGGGCGTCGATGGTCAGCATGCCCTGCGGAGCCGTGGAGGAGCACTCCTGGTGGTCGGAGAACACGCCGCCCGAGATGCCGCCCCAATCGGCGCCCACGTAAAGCTCCAGCGCCTCTTGAATCTTGTCCGCCTCGAGCCAGCACGTCTCAGCGGCAGCCTCAATCGTCCAGGGCTCGGCCTCCTCCCAGTAAATTTGGCCGGCCGTCTTCGCTTCCACGCCGTTCACCTCGGCAGTCGCGAAAAGCTCCGGGTCAACTTCGAGGTCCTCAGGCGCGCAGAACGGCAGCGGCTTTATCTCGCCAGTCTTAGCGTCAAGGCACACGTAAGCGGGCGTGTCGTACACACCGTCCTTATCGGCCGCCGGGTTCACGTAGTCCGGCCAGACCTCCTCGGCCCTGTAGGCCATGCGCGTCTCAGGGTTGATGAGGAATGGCAGGTTCGTCCAACCCTTGCAGAACCCCTCGTCATACGCCTTCTGATCGATGATATAACGAATCCAGGCAAGGAGCAGGGCGTTGTCCGAGCCGGGTCGAATCGGCAGCCATACGTCGGCCTTCGTGGCCTCGGCGGTCATGTAGGGGTCGATAACGATGGTCTTCACACCGAGGTCGGCACGTGCATCTGCCAGGCCGTGCCCACCATGGGCAGCCTTGGAAGAATGGGGCTGACTGCCCCACAACACGAAGACGCGCTCGGTGTCGTCAATACGCCCCTCGGTAAGCTCGGAGGCATCCACGACGCCCATCCAACGCTCGGCCGCATCCATGTCGACGCAACAGTTGAAGCCTACGCCGCAACGCGTCACAAAATCGCGCGGCATGGCACACTGGCAAGCACCGCTTGCAAGCGAATTGCATCCACCGAACGTCGAGTCGATTGTGCCAGTCTCCCACTCAATGTAAGCTCCGCCACCGCCGCGCGCATGCCAGTACGAGTACGGACCGTACTTCTCAATTGCGGTGGAAATCTGCGTGCTTGCCAGATCGATAGCCTCGTCCCAGCTGATTGCCTCCCACTTGTTCTCCCCGCGCATGCCTACGCGCTTCATGGGATGCAGCACGTGACGGGGGCTGTACACCGTCTGGAGCTGAGAGAGACCCTTGAGGCAGATGCCGCCCTTGTTGAGGGGTCCATCGGGGTCTCCTTCGATTTTCACCACGACCCCGTCCTCGGTGTATACAATCACCGGGCAGCAATCGCAGCAGCCGTGACAAGCGGTCTTGTGCTTCTCCCTCGTCACGGGCTCATCGGCAAATGCCTGCGAAGTCTCCTCCAGCAGTGGACCGCCCGAAACAGCAAGGGCCGTTCCAGCTGCAGCAGCAGTCTTCAAAAAAGAGCGTCTCGTTACAAAGCGCGTGTTTGTGCCCACACTGTCCTCCCTTTCCTAACTTTGACCGATGTGGCCCTACACGGCGTTACCGCAGGGTTGAGGGCCCGAAAGACTATTTGCAAGGACCACATCGCACATACGTTGTTTTAAAATCACCTGTTTGCTGCCGCCGTTGTGGCCGGCATAACGCCCGCGCGTCAGCTAACGCACCGGGTCTTCCACGCACCGTCCCACACGAGCGTTCCAGCACGCTCAAGGGCGTCTACAAAATAGCTCGGGTGCAGCGCCTGACCGTTCTCTGCGCGCGCAACGTCAAGCAAACCGCGTTCCCCAAGATGCGATGCAATCTCTGAGAAACTACGGGGCTGCATGCAAAACTCCAGGATTTCGTTAAATACCGGAACTCTGTCTGCATGCTCGTCCTCGAGCTTGCCAAATCGACGGGCAGGGCTCATCTCCTCGGCAGCATCCGCGCCATCGGCGGTCGTTTGAACCGCGAACGACGCAACAAGGTCGTCGACCTCGTCTGGCGTCAGACCTACCTTTCGCTGCGCGTTCACCTCGACTCCCTCGTCATCAAGCTCAATCCAGTCAAGCCCGCCAAGCTCGACAAGGTTTCGCACAAGACGATAGGGACTCTGGGCCGCCTGCGAAAACTGCGGCCAGGACTGGACCGCCGCCTCAACCTCGCTCAGGTTGCGACGTTCCTTGCAAAACTCAAGGACACCCACGTATATTTCGCGATATAGCGGCTCGCCGCTGATGCATGCCACAAGCCTTTCCACCGTGTTTGACATTGCCCCATCTGTACAATCCATGTCTCTTCTCACCCCCTCCCCCGCAACACGTAGTCTCACCGTCATCCCACGCCGCAGTCTCGTTGCGACGCTGGATTCATAGTGCGGCTCAACAAGGGTCCAGCAACATTCACAAAGACGCTGAATCCCTTTGAGGCTCACATACACGCAAGCGTTTATTGACATAAGCGCGCCTGGTAAAAGGGCAAACAACAAAAGACTCAAGTAATGGAGTGCACTGCACTCACAAAATCTCCTTCCCCCAAAAAGAAACCGTCTCCTCCCATCCTCCCCAGCCCTACAATCCATGGTTATAATCCACAGGCGAAGCGTTCGCTTTACCGCACAGGGCAAGGAGGCCAGGCACATGGATATATTGAATGCAGGTGTCGCGCAAGGGCCTTTCCCACTGCGCTATCTCGGCTTCGGCTTCTTTTGGGCCTGGCTTTTCTTGGTTGGCATCTCCCCTTCACCCCTGTTCGGTGACATTGTTTGCATCTCTGGCATTCCCTTCGAAGCATTTGAGCTTGCAGCCCGCTCGGCGCTACTGCTCTTCGCCCTGGCCGCCTCGCGCCTCTTCAGCACCCGAGCGGGCGTCTACGCGGTTTTGGGATGCAGCCTCTTTGCCGGCACCTTCGCCGCCGTCATCCTTCTCTTCTTCCCAGGCAGCCCCGCTTTTTCAAGCATCGCCGCCCTTCTTGCGGCCCTCGCCGACACATGCATGTTCCTGCTGTGGCTGAGCTTCTTTGGGTATATGAGACTCGGCGACGCACTCGCCATGCTCGTCCTCTCCTACGCGGCGGGGTCCGTGCTGTTTCTCGCCGCCATGGCTCTTGGACGCGTCGCAATGACGGCAGCAGCCGTGCTGCTGCCGGCGGCATCCGCAATCTCGTTCCTACTCTCTGCAAGACTTCATGCCAGCCAGACAGGCAGCGGGTTTCTCAATGCCGACCCAGACGGCGCGGGTCTTCCCGGCCCAACTTCCCGCCAGACCGCGTCGTTAACAAAAACCCTTGCCACCTCGCTTGCCCGTATAACAATCTGCTTGGGCATATATGCCTTTTTGTTTGCCGTACATTGCTCTGTGACGTATAGAGAGCACGGCGCGCTTCAAAACCTCGGGTCCATCGTTGAGCCTGCCTGCATGGTCGTCCTGGCAATCGTTTACCTCCTTCTCTGCCGCATGGGAAAAAGGGAGGGCGGCACCTATACCCTTTACCGAGCCTGCGCACCGCTCATCGGACTCGGCCTGCTGCTCGATGCATCGGGTGCGAACTCACTTGTCGCTTTTGCCCCCACTGCACTGGGTTATGTGACATTTGAAGTTCTCGCCCTCAACGACTATTGCAATATTGTCCAAGCGGGAAACGCCTCGCTTTTCAATTTTATGGCCAGAGCACGTCTCGCAATCTCACTCGGCATGGTGACAGGATGGGCAGCAGGTCTCGGCCTCAATTTTTTGCCGAATGCCACCCTGTTTGCGGGCGGACTCTTTCTAATCGTGCTCGCTGCCACACAACTCTTCGGTGACAACGACATTTGCGCAGTAAACGCGCTGGCCGAGGAACGCGCTGCAGCGGAAGAGCCGGACTACCGCCTCGGCCGCACCAAGGCGCTTGATCGCTATGCCGAAACAATCAGCCTTTCACCGAGAGAAGCTGAAGTCCTTTCTTATCTTATTGAAGGACGAACGACTTCCTACATCGCCGCCCGTCTCTGTGTCGCCGAATCAACGGTACGTGCCCATGTACACAACGTGTATCAAAAAGCCCATGTCAACTCCCGCATGGGCTTACTCGACGACTTTGAGTCGTACTATGAGAAAACGCAGCCCTGCTGCATAAGCCAGGCCTCCCCCGACGCCGCGCAATAAGGAGCCTCCCATGCCACGTGAATCAATAACGCACAAGCGCGAGCGGGCGCTGGAAGTATGCAAGCGCATGGCAGAGCTCTACCCCAACGCCGAGTGCGCCTTGCACTTTCACGACCCGTTCTCCCTGGTCATCGCCGTGTTGCTCTCCGCCCAGACCACGGATGCCTCAGTGAACAAGGTGACCCCCGTCCTCTTCGGCCGTTGGCCCGACGCCGCAGCGCTCGCCGGCGCCCCTCTCGGCGAGGTCGAGGAGGTGCTGCACCCCCTGGGCTTCTTCCGCTCTAAGGCCAAGCATGCCGTGGAGACGGCGCAAATGGTGACCGTGGAGTTTGGCGGACACGTGCCCAGCACCATGGAGGAGCTCACCCGCCTGCCCGGCGTTGGCCGCAAGACGGCAAATATCGTGCTCAACAACGCGTTCGGCATCGTCGAGGGCATCGCGGTGGACACCCATGTCTTCCGCATCGCAACGCGCCTGGGCCTTACCTCAGCCACCTCGCCGCTCGATGCAGAAAAGGACCTGCTCAAACTCATACCGCATGAATGGTGGGGTCCGGTGAACCACCAGTGGGTGCTCTACGGCAGGCAAGTGTGCGATGCCAAGAAGCCAGCCTGCGTGGCCGGGCTCGAGATCGGTGGCATTGATGGACCCAGCGCTAC
>USJP01000041.1 GCA_900555105.1 uncultured Coriobacteriaceae bacterium
GTCGTGGGGCGTGCGAGCCTTCTTGCGGCTGCCAAGCGGGGCGTGTTCGGCAGGCTTGCTTCGCAGGCTCTCTCCCATGTCACGGGCGGCTCCGACCCCATCGCCGCACTCAGCGAGATCTTTCTGTTCTGAGGACTCGGGTCAGGCCAGCGTGGAGGCGGCTCTTCTTCTTCCCGTGCTCATGGTATGCCTGGCGCTTCTCGTGCAGCCGATGTGCCTTCTATACACGCGATGCGTCATGCAGTCGGCCGCCGCTGAGGGGTGCCGTCTTCTTGCCACGGCGACGGGCGACACCGATGACGCTGCCTGCGAGCAGTATGTCCGCCGGCGTTTGTCGGCTGTGCCGCAGACGGACGTCTTTCTTGCGGGAGATTGGCAGGTGGAGCTTCAAGGTAACGCTGAAAGCGACGAGGTGGGCGTGCAGATTGTGGGACATGCCCGACCCCTGCCGCTCGTAGGGGTCGTGGCTGCCCTGTTGGGGCCTGTCGACCAAGCGGGAAACGTCGAGCTCAAAGTCAGTGTCACTCGTTGTGCTCGACCCGGCTGGGTGGAAGGGGGATACAGTGATTGGACGTCGATATGGGACAGCGCATAGGGCGGCCAGACAGCCCCGCGAGGCGGGCATCGGCTTTTTCTGCGACGAGCAGGGGTCCACGACGGTTGCTTCCGCCGTTGCAATTCTTGTGTCGCTCGCGCTCGTCTTTTCCCTGGCAAACGTCCAGTGGGCCTCATCGCACGCGGCCGACGTCCAAGTTGTTGCCGATGCCGGGGCGCTTGCCGGGGCCAACGTCGTCGCGGCATACGTCACCATCGCCCAGATACTCGACGCGCTCGTGCTGAGCATGGGCCTTATCGGGCTGCTCACCATGGCGGTCGGTCTCGTGTTGTCCGCCATTCCCGTGGTCGATGCGGCGGGGCCGCCCGTGCTCGGTGCCGCCTCAAACGTCTTTTCTGCCCGCAGTAAGCTCTCTCGGTCCTGTGCGGCCGGCCTGCAGAAGCTTGAAAGCGTCGTCCCCTATGCGGTGTTTGCCAATTCTGCAGCTGTTATCAGGACAAATGCGTCTTCCGAGGGTTCCTATGTCGGCTTTGCGCTGCCTTATCCCGTGCAGGGTTCAAGCGATTTCGGCAATCTTGAGTCCGACGATGCCCAGACAAGCGCCGAGGAGCTCGAGAAGTCCGGCGAGCGGGTCGACGAACTTTCCAAGCAAGCGGCGCAAGACGAGCAAGATGCCGCCGACGCGCTCGAGCGTGCGTGGATGGCGGACTGCGGGGGAGCGGTGAGCATGCGGGAGCGCGCCTCGACTCTGGCGGGCCTTGCCGGCTCGCAGAACCCCACTTATCCTTCCGCCGCCGGCTGGGACTTCGGCGTTGCCATACGCCGCGCCAGCGCCTACTACGCCCAGCGCGCGGCCATTGAGGCCCCCGAGTCCGCAAGCGTCGAGGAACGCGCCCGCTCTCAGGCCCGTCGTGTTTTCTACGCGTATGCTTACGAGCAGGTTTCTTCGTCCACTTTTGTGCGCAATGCCGACGGCAGCGTCGTGTGTGACCTGCATGTCCTGCCCCGCAACACGGCAGAGATGCGCACCACAAGCCTGTACACCCAAGCCGTATGGCCGCTGAGCCGCGAGGGCTCGACGACCCGCATACATGCGTTTGCGGGATGCCCCGGGGCTCTGGGATCTTCGAGCGGCACAGGGAGCCTGGCCCAGCTCGAAGCGGGCTCTTTTGTCGTGTGCCCTGTCTGCTCCTTCAGTGCTTCGACGCTCGGTCGGGTTCCTGCCGCTTCGACTTCCATCGACAACGGGTTCGAGTATTACTGGAAGATTGTTGTCGATGAATCGCAAGCCTATCAGGCTGCGAAGGAAGCGGCCAACGAGAAGTTCGAGCTTGCCCGCCA
The DNA here is from genome assembly GCA_900555105.1 of uncultured Coriobacteriaceae bacterium. Taxonomy (GTDB): domain Bacteria; phylum Actinomycetota; class Coriobacteriia; order Coriobacteriales; family UMGS124; genus UMGS124. Next base: position 1,898 of record USJP01000041.1, read on the forward strand.
AGAAGGGGAGAGGTCCTCCGAGCTTTTTCGGGATGTGCTTACACAGGTTGCGGCCACGCGCGTCACGCTCAATCCGCCCGGCGCCAAAGGGTGCGTGTGCGTCTGCGTCGATCCCGCTTCCCATGCAAGCCCAACATCTCTGCTTGCCCTTTTCGACGAAGGTGTCGAGATTCCTTCCCGCGCCGCCTTGTCGGCAGCAGTTCTTGTCCCCGACAAGGCCCAGAGTGGCAACAACATCCTAGCGAATTTCTTCGACGCGCTCGTAGTTGAGGGCGGCGCTGGCTCGGGGGCCTCGGGAGTGCTCGACTCGGTGCTCACGGTGTGGGGCAATGTGCTCGTGGCGTACGGCAACGGCTATGACGCCTTGTCTGGTGCGATGAAGACGTCGTTCCAGACGCTCTCGTCATGGGGGATGGGCGGCATCTCGTCGTGGCTCAAGGACGCCCTCACCGACGCCGTCGACCTTTTGGCGATAAAGCCTGCGGACATGTCGGCCAAGAAGCCGGTGCTTACCAACAGCTCCAACATCCTGAGTGAGGCGGGCGGTGCCTGGTACAGCGCAATTCGCTCGATCGTATCGTCCATGAGCGGTCAGTCGGGTCCGGTGGGGCTGCTTTCGGAGCTTACCGGCGGTGCCATCTCATATGACGGCCAGGGTAGCATCACGCTCGGACAGCTTGAGATTCCAGGAACGGGCAACGTGCGCGACCTCACCATCGACTTGTCATGGTTGGCGGGTGCCGCATGAGAGCCGCGAGGGTCTTCTCAGATGAGAGCGGGCAGATGGTGGTGGAGATGGCTGTCGTTGCGCCCGTTATGATCGTCGCGGCCATCATTGCGGTGAACCTCATGTGGTTCATGGAGGCATGTGCAAGGTTTGACCGCCTGGCCCCTGACATTGTGGTGGCGCTTGCAGTGTCGCCGGCGGGAGGGGAGGGCGGCACCCAGGAGCATGCCGTGACGCAGGCACTGCAAGAGGCGATGTCTGACCTGCGAGGTGTGAGCGTTACGGTCGTTTCCCGTAGCCTGTGGGACGATGTATCCAGCGGGGCGGGGTTCACCATGGCGCCCCACCTCACGCGTTACGAGTGCACGATGCGTTATGAACCCTGGCCTTCGGCCTTCACCGTTGCCGGCGTCGAGGCTGGCATTCCCACCCAGCTTACGCACACAAAGTCACTGACTGTCGACCGCTACCGCTCGGGCGTCTTGTTTTGACGCAGCGCGTAGAGCCGTCGCAACGATTTGCGAGGATGACGATGTTCCCCTTTGCCCAGACGCCCGCAACTGATCTTGTTGTAGTCGACCTTCCCGACGGTCGCGCTGTGCCGTGCCTGTATGCTCGCTCGTTTTGGGCGCGACTCAAAGGCCTGCTCGGCAGCGGTCGCGACTGCCTTGGGGGCGGCGTGATCTGTCTTGACCCATGTACCTCGATACACACCTTCGGCATGGCCTACCCCATAGACGTTGCCTTCCTGGACGAATGCGGCATCGTTGCTGTGTCGCGCCGAAAGTTGGCGCCGTGTCGCGTGCTTTGTAGCCCCCAGGCGGTGTGCGTGCTGGAGCGCCCCAGTGACGGTTCCCCATGGCTTGCCGTGGGCGAGACGGTGCGACTGCGCATCTGAGCCTTTCGGTCATGTACACAAGTTGAACACAACTTGAAATCTTTTTAAAATTGTTCTTGACGCCACCCTATAAACGGACGTATAGTTATCCCTGCACTTGCGGCCAGTTAGCTCAGTTGGTAGAGCAGAGGACTGAAAATCCTCGTGTCTGGGGTTCGAATCCCTAACTGGCCACCATGCAAACAACGAGGTCGGACGGGTAAAACCGTTCGGCCTTTTTGCGTTTATGGCTGCATTGAGTTGACCGTCGTGTCGAAAGTGGCCCTGGGGCAAATCGGAGATTTCCAGCGGGTCTTTGCTGCATGCTTTGGGCAGGGATGTTGCGCCTGCGCATTCATGGCCACGCGCCAAAACGAAAGCAGGCCGGTCACCTTTTGGGCGACCGGCCTGCAATCAATCTTGGAATGGTGCCCGAGGTGAGACTCGAACTCACACGTCTTGCGACAAAGGTTTTTGAGACCTCCGCGTCTGCCATTCCGCCACTCGGGCTTGGTGGCAAAGGATACCACAACGTTGGCCTCGTTGATGAAGCCAAGATGAAGAAACTTAGGCTCTCAACACGAACGAAACGCATGTACCGTAGTCTTTTGTCGTCAGTCTCACGTCATGAAAGGCATCCCATGGAAAAGAAGCCCTTTGCGACCCTTGCACAGGTCAAGGAGATCGCCGCAGACATCCCCACGCCGTTCCACCTTTACGACGAAGCCGGCATTCGCGAACGCGCCCGTGCCGTCAACGCCGCCTTTGCCTGGAATCCCGGATTCAAGGAGCACTTTGCGGTAAAGGCAACGCCCAACCCCACGCTGCTGCGCATCCTGCACGAGGAGGGCTGCGGTGTGGACTGCTCCAGCTACACCGAGCTTCTGCTTTCCCAAGCCTGCGGCTTTGAGGGCCACGAGATTATGTTCTCCTCCAACGAGACTCCCGCACTCGACATGTACGAGGCGGCCAAGCTCGGTGCCCTCATCAACCTCGACGACGTCACCATGGTGGACTTCCTCGAACAGGTAGCCGAAGTGCCCGAGACTGTCTTCTGCCGTTACAACCCCGGCGGTGTCTACGAGCTGGGCAACGACATCATGGACAACCCGGGTGACTCCAAGTACGGCATGGGCGAGGCCGATATGATCGAGGCCTTCCGTCGCCTGAAGGCCATGGGTGCCAAGAACTTCGGCATTCACGCGTTCCTCGCCTCCAACACTGTGACCAACGCCTATTACCCCGCGCTTGCCGCCGAGCTCTTCGAGCTTGCCGTGCGCGTGTCGAAGGCCGCCGACGTGCACATCGGCTACGTCAACCTGTCGGGCGGCGTGGGCATTCCTTACGAGCCTGGCCAAAAGCCGAACGATATTCAAGCGATTGGTGAAGGCGTTCGCCGCGTGTATGAGGAAATCCTTGTGCCTGCTGGTATGGGCGATGTAGCGATTTTCACGGAAATGGGCCGCTTTATGATGGGTCCATACGGTTGCTTGGTTACCACGGCCATCCACCACAAGCATATTTACAAGGAATATGTCGGCGTTGATGCGTGTGCAGCGAATCTCATGCGTCCAGCGCTGTATGGCTCCTACCATCACATTACCGTGGCGGGCAAGGAAGACGCGCCGTGCGACCACGTGTACGACGTGGTGGGGGGCCTGTGCGAGAACAACGACAAATTCGCGATTGACCGTGCGCTGCCCGAAATCGAGGATGGCGACGTGCTCGTGATTCATGATACGGGCGCGCATGGCCACTCCATGGGCTATAACTACAACGGCAAGCTGCGCAGCGCTGAGCTGCTGCTTCGTGAAGACGGCAGCGTGAAACTTATTCGCCGCGCCGAGACGCCAGCCGACTACTTCGCGACGCTGTATGGTTGCGACGAGCTGCTGCAGAACGCCCCGTACGATGCAGAGAAGTTGAAACGGAAATAAGCGCTGTCTGACCATTGAAGGTCAGCGAGAGACCGCCTGGTGTTTCGAAGAGCCCCGCCGCGCGGCCGAGCTCCTTTGCCACGCGAGGGTAAGCGCATAAGGGGCTAGACGAAGCGCCCGGCAGCCTTGCGGCGTCGAACACTTCGTCGTTTGTTGAAACAACGAAAGGAAAGAACATGGCAGACATGAAAGGCTTGAGCGGCTCCATCGTGGCACTCGTCACGCCATTCGCTGAAGACGGCAGCGTCGACTTTGGGGCGCTTGGCCGCCTGGTCGACTTCCATTTGGAAAACGGAACCGATGCCCTGCTCACGTTGGGCACCACGGGCGAATCGTCGACCATGTCGCATGAGGAAGACGACGAGGTGTGCAAGTTCGTCGTCGATCGTGTGGCGGGACGCGTGCCCGTTATCGCGGGCAGCGGCTCGAACAGTACGCAGACCATGCTCGAAAAGAGCCTGGGCTTCCAGAAGATGGGCGCCGATGGCCTGCTGCTTATCACGCCGTACTATAACAAGTCAAACGAGGAAGGCATCTACCGTCATTTCACCACGGTGCTCGATGCGGTTGATATTCCCTGTATCCTGTACAACGTGCCTGGTCGTACGGGGTGCTCTATTTCCGAGAAGAATGTCGCGCGCCTGGCGAAGCATCCCAACGCTTTCGGCATCAAAGAGGCTTCGGGCAATATTGGCTATGCGACGAAAATCGCGCGCTATCTGTCCGATGACTTCTGCATGTTCTCGGGCAACGACGATATCGTTTTGCCCATGATGGCGTTGGGCAGCCGCGGCGTTATTTCGGTTTGGGCGAATGTGCAGCCGAAGGAAGTGCACGACATGTGCCACGCGTGGCTCGCGGGCGATCATGCCGCCGCATTGAAAACCCAGCTTGCAGGTATTGAGCTGGTCGATTCGCTGTTCTGCGAAGTGAATCCCATTCCGGTGAAATACGCGCTGGAGCTTATGGGCTTTGGCAAGGCAGTATATCGTCAGCCGCTGTGCGAGCCGAGCGACGCGGCGAAGGCGACGATTGCCGCTGCCATGAAGAATGCCGGCATTATCTAGCACAGCCGCCGCTTTCAGTTGTTGAAGGGAAACGAACATGACCAAAGTACTTGTTATCGGCGATGGCCGTATGGGAACCATCGTTCGCGAGCTTGTTGAAGCCGACGAATCGCTCGAGCTTACGGGCGTTATCGGCATCGACAACAAGGATGAGCTCGTCGACGCGACTCCTGCGGCCGATGTCGCAATCGACTTCTCCCATAAGAGCATGCTCGACTTGGTTGAGGCTTACGTGAATCGCACGGGTGCAGCGCTTGTGAGCGGCACCACCGGTTACGACGAAGCTGAAATGGGTCGCATTCGCGCGCTTGGCGAGAAGGCGCCCGTCATTCATAGCGCGAATTACTCGCTTGGCGTGGCGGTATTGCGCCGTCTTGCCGCCGAGGCCGCAAAAGCGCTACCCGGTTTCGATATCGAAATCGTCGAGACCCACCACAATCAGAAGGTCGACGCACCGAGCGGCACCGCGAAACTGCTGCTCTCGGCCGTGAATCCCGACGATGAGTACGACGTAGTGTACGGCCGTGAAGGCATGTGCGGAAAGCGTCCCGCTCGAGAAATCGGCGTGCATGCCCTGCGTGGCGGCACGGTTGCAGGCACCCACACGGTGCACTTCTTCGGCGAAGATGAGGAAGTCGCCCTTACGCACCGCGCCACGTCACGTCGCATTTTCGCGTCGGGCGCTGTGGCTGCGGCGAAAAAGCTGGTCGAACGTGAACCTGGGTTCTACGGCTTCGATGAGTTGATGTTTTAACGACGGCGGTGATGCCGAATGCCGCCCGGAGTCGCGCAAGACCACACCGGGCTACCGTTCGCTATCGCTCGCTATGCGCCCGCTTGACGGCGCTTAACTAAGAAACAAGAGCAAATTTGAGCGCCGACGGTCTCGCGCGACCCCAGGCGGCGTTCGACATCGAATGGTGCCGAGAATCGAAAGGATCAACATGAACGCTGAAGAAATCATCAATTTCATCGCTACGTCTGAAAAGAAAACTCCAGTGAAGGTGTATGTACGCGAGAAGCCTGGCCAGAAGGTTAACTATAAGGCCAGCGCTACGAAGGGCGAAGTGAAGGTGTTTGGCGGCCGCAAGGGTAAGATTGTGTTCGGCGATTGGGCCGACATCAAGCCTGTGCTCGAAGCTAACGCCGACGCATTCGATTACTACGAAGTCGAGAATGATTGCCGCAATTCCGCTGTGCCCATGCTTGATATGAAGGAAATCAACGCTCGCATCGAGCCGGGTGCCATTATTCGCGACCAGGTTGAGATTGGCGATAATGCCGTCATCATGATGGGCGCGGTTATTAATATCGGCGCGGTTATCGGCGAAGGTACCATGATCGATATGGGCGTGGTGTTGGGTGGCCGTGCCATTGTTGGCAAACGTTGCCACATTGGCGCAGGCACGGTGCTTGCCGGCGTGGTTGAGCCTGCGAGCGCAACTCCCGTTATCGTCGAGGACAATGTCATGATTGGCGCAAACGCCGTGGTGCTCGAGGGTTGCCGCGTGGGCGAGGGCGCTGTTGTTGCCGCCGGTGCTGTTGTGGTGAACGACGTTCCCGCGGGCGCGGTTGTCGCTGGCGTTCCCGCGAAGGTCATTAAGATGAAGGATGCGAAAACTGAGGGCAAAACTGCTCTGGTCGACGCGCTTCGCACGCTTTAGTTTTTCGGTGCGGTGAAGGGCTCATCTCTTTGTCGCGCGTACGCGATTTAATGGCAAAACAACGGTGAAATCCACCATCATCTCTAAGTGTTGAGCCTTTTGAGCTGGGCAAACAATAAATTCAACACATTTGGTCCATATCTTGAAACGCCTACCATCCCCCTTGATTCAACCATGGGGGATGGTTCTTTTTTCGGCAAAACTTCCCATAATGCAATGCATCGGTTCGGGGTGCAGGAGGCGCCACGAACCATAAGCAAGGCCCATGAGGGCCACATGGTTAAAGCGCAGCCAGAGGGGGCTGCACAATCCAAAGGGAGGATTACACCATGAGCATTGAGAATGGTATGAGCCGTCGTAACTTCTTGTCCGGCGCTGCTGTCGCGGGTGCCGCGATTGCTGGCATGGCTGGCTTGAGCGCTTGCTCGCCGGCTGCTTCCAGCTCCAAGAGCGACGCCAAAGCCGACACCAAGGCTGCCGCTACGGGTGAGGCCACGATGGGCTTCGACGGCACGGGCGCTATGCCTTGGCTTGGCGAGAAGCCCGAAATTGCCGATGCCGACGTTGAAGAGACCGTCGACGCCGACGTTGTCGTTGTGGGCCTGGGCGCCGCTGGCGTTCCCGCCACTCGTGCTGCCGCC
>USJP01000042.1 GCA_900555105.1 uncultured Coriobacteriaceae bacterium
CTCGACTCCATGAGCACCATCTGCGGCGTGGAGTCGCTCGCCAGCCTCGCCCGCAAGCTCGACGCTTCGGGAGCCTCGTTCGACGACATCGTGGCGACCCTTGAGGCCGCACGCGCCGACCAGGGCATCGGCTTCTCCGTGCCAAGCACAGCCACGCTGCGCCACACCGGCCGGATGGCGCTCATCCCCTTGTCGGTGGGAACCTTCCTCAACCGCTACCCTGTGCCCAGCGTGCGCGACGGCGCGGTCATCCATGTGAAGACGACCCGCGGCGTGCAGAATCTCGCCCGTGAGCTCGTGGAACTCGTGCCCACCGACGCCCCGCGCAGCCTCACGCTCACCTACTTCGGCACACAGGGACGCGCCTGCACGGAGCTTCTGCGCTGTGTGCGCGACAAGTTCAGCGGCATCAACGTGCGCGTGAAGGAGGGCGGCCCCGTACTCGCCTCCATCCTGGGCCCGGGTGCCGTGAGCCTCGCCTGGGGCCCGGCCGCGAAGGCCTGAGTCCATCTTGCTCCACCCAAGCCCGTTGGCCCTCTGGCCAGCGGGCTTTTTCATGGGCGGCAACCGGGGCGGCACGTGCGCAGGTTTCGCACATGTGACAACCCGTTTTAATCGGGCCCTCCATGTGGCATCATATGCCCATGCAATTGCACCCTTGCAACGACACCAACCAGGAGGATCTTATGTCAGACGTTCCGTGTACCAAGATCGGCTTTATCGGCTTCGGCAACATGGCGAAGGCCATCGCCAAAGGCCTGCTTCGCGCCGAGGCAGTGCCTGCGGGCAACATCTACGCCTGCGCCAAGAACTACGACAAGCTTTGCACCAACTGCGGCAAGCTGGGAATCAACCCCTGCGCAAGCGCCGAGGAGGTCATCGCGGCGTCCAACGTCGTGTTCATCGCGGTAAAGCCCTACCTGGTAGACGAGGTCTGCGCGCCCATCGCAGACGAACTGGCAGAGAAGATCGTGGTCTCCGTGGCCGTGAACATGCCCTTCGGCGAGTACGAGCAGGTGCTCGTGCCCGGCACACACCACATCTCGGTGCTGCCCAACACGCCCGTGCAGGTCAACGAGGGCGTCTGGGTCTGCGAGAGCACCCACTCCCTCACCGAGGAGGACCTGGCCGTGGTGCGCCCCATCCTTGAGGCGACGGGTCTCGTGGTCTTTGTGTACGCGGCCCTCATGGGCATCGCCGGCACGGTGACGGGCTGCGGCCCCGCCTTTGTCGCCATTTTCATGGAGGCCCTGGGCGACGCCGCCGTGAAGTACGGCGTGCCCCGCGCGGTGGCCTACCAGCTGGCAGGGCAGATGATCGCCGGCACCGGCAAGATGGCCGTGGAAACGGGCAAGCACCCCGCCGTGCTCAAGGACGCCGTGTGCTCCCCCGGCGGCACCACCATCAAGGGCGTCGCCTCCCTTGAGGAAAACGGCCTGCGCAACGCCGCCATCAAGGCAATCGACGCAATCATGCAGGCAAAGTAGGGCAAGCTTACAATCAAGCATTTAAAACAGGGCGGGCGGGCAGCATGAAACAGCTGCTCGCCCGCCCCTTGTTCGTATTCCAACCGCGTGGCTGACGGCGCCCAACAAATAAATGTAACGGGAAAATCGAATAAAGAAAAGGCTTGATTACAAAAACTTTGCCATAGTAAAGTTATCCATGACCTATTTATCATCGGTATAATGCATGGCACTGCCGGTACACGACGGTATCCCACAAGCTGGGGAGGCACCCATGAGTACGAGCTCTCAGAAGTCACGCCAGGCCTATGCTCCCGTAGTGCCACAGCAATCTCCTTTGCCGATTACAGAGGCTTTCATCTGGCACATTGCAAGTCTTGCGAATCGGAGGCAGTAATGACGACCTCCCGCTTCGCCCGACGGATTGTGGGGGCATCGCTGCGCTCCGCAGGCACAATCGCCGCCCTCCTGATTCTATCGGTGCTCGTCGGTCTGGGGTTGTTCCTCCCGTGCAATCCAGACCCAGGAGTCGCAACACCCCTGAGCAAAAAGTCCTATGAGTCAAATCTGGAATCGCTTCAGGGACTTTTGGACAGCGACTTCGCCCGCGTTGCCGCACGTGAGGACATCGACTTGACGAAGCGGGAGGTCCCAGCCCTCGAACGCACCGTTGCGGCCTCAAGCGCATCCGAGTTCATCGACGCCGCGACCGAGTTTTTCGATCTGGAGATCGAGTCCGCTGAGCACGGTTACCTCATAACTGATGTTCGCGCTCTCTCGGCACAACGAGACTACCTGCTTCTTTTTGCCGAAATGGAACATCCCACGCTTGGCTACGCCAGCACCTTAGAGGCCCCGGCCCTCTACTATGCCTCCTCCATGATTTGGACCATTCCCTATCTCGCGTTTTATCTCCCCGTGCTCGCAGCCGTCATTGCGGCCGCGTTCTACAGGCGCAAGGGCCGGCTGCTCTCTCGTGCGCCCGTCAGCCCTGCCTGCGGGTTCCTGGTTTCGGCAGCGACCGGTACTGCGGCCGCAGTCGCAACTGTCGTCATAGCGTTCATTCCCTCCATGCTCGTCTGCACCGTCAAGAATGGATTCGGAGACCCTGCATACCCCGTGATGTTCGAGGTGGGCGACACGATGCGCACCACCACGCTGGGCGCATCGCTTGCGGAGTCGGCCCTGCTTTTCGTTGTGTTGTCGATTGTGCTGGCAGTGATTGCGGAGTTCTTCTTCATGATCTCGTCCAGCGCGCTTTTGGCCGGCATATCTGCCGTCGTCGCATTGGCGCTGCCGACGCTTCCCTTCTACAGCACGGTGGCAATGAGCCCCTTGGGCGCCTACCTGCCCACGACCTATCTCCAAGTCTGGTCCATCACTGGGTTCGCATCGTATGCGCCCGAATTCAACGCGTGCCCCATACCCGGGGTGTCGTTGCCCGCTGCGCTCATTTCGTGCTGGTAATAGTCCTGATCGGCGCAGGAATTGCCCTGCGGGCATGTATCGACAAACCGAAGGGAGGCCAGCATGCTTGAAGTGCGTGACACCTCGTTTCACAAAGACGGCATCAAGTACCGCAACGTGCAATTCAGCCTAAGCGGCGGGGAGGCCGTCGCGCTCATCGCGCCCAACGGCGCAGGCAAGACAACGCTCATGCGCACGATGGCGGGAGACGCCGTTGCCGACGCCCAGGCTGTGGTCACTGTCGACGGTATGGTTGTTGCGCGGCGCTCCAAAGCTGCCCGTACGAGCGTGTTTTATGCCGACTCCGAGCACCGGCTGCTCTACCCTGCTAAAACATGCGCCTGGCATCTCGCATGCGTCAAGGAAATCTGGGACTCGCCCTGTGACCTCGAGCAGGTTGCCAAGCAGTGCGCGGTCGCGCCGTTCATTGACAAGCGCGTCTCCCAGCTCTCCAAAGGCATGGCGCAGCGGCTGACTCTGGCGCTTGCCTGCATGTCGGGGGCGCCGTATGTGCTCCTCGACGAACCAGAAAACGGCATGGACGACGATGGCCGGAAGCTCCTCTCCGAGGTTGCACAAGGGCTGCTCGAGCGCGGATGCGGCCTGCTTGTCTCAACGCACGACATTTTCAGCGTCTCCCACATATGCACAAGGGCCCTCTTCCTAACCAAGGAGGGATGCGTCGCGGCCGCCGACTGCGCAGATTCGAGCAGCCTGCACGCGGCATATCGAAAGTTGTTCCTATGAGCAGGTACGCCCCCAAGCATTGCGCGAACAGGGGCGGCGTGGGTTCGGCGAGGGGCTTCGCTGCAGTTCTGTTGGAATGGACGCTGCGCTGCCCCCTGTATCTGGCGTCGGCCGCGCTTCTCATTGCAGCCGCTCTTCTCATGGCGCTCCTTCCCATCCCGCTCGAAGGAGCATATGAGCTCAACCCCACAACGTATACCGATGAGGATTTCCTCGACACCCTGGTCAACGACTACGGCAACGAGGCGCTTCAATACGCCGGCGTGGTCTCGCAAGCACATACTGGTGCCGAGGCATACTCCGCGCTCGCCCAGCTGCTGAGCTACGAGGCGAGCCTGGGCCGCGAGGGAGCGGGGCAGCTTGCATGGTTTGCCTCTTCACTTGCCAGTCTCAGCACGCCCGAGACGTTTGCATCCACACACGAGGCGCCTGCGCTCTTCCTGTCTGCCTGGGCCTTAGGCGGTGGCGTGCCGTATGTGGTCTGGTTCCTGCCATGCGTGACATCTATCGCGTCGGTCGCCCTCATGACCTCCCGGGGCATGGTTTTGGGACGAGTGCCCGTAAGCCCCCGCAAGACGTTGGTCGCTATGGCCGCGTGCATCCTCGTGTGCGGGGCTGCGCCAGTGCTGGTGGCCCTTGGCATTACATTTGCAAAAGGCCTGCTCAATGGGGGTCTTGGTGATGCGGCCTATCCCGTTATGGTCGGCACGGCGGGACAGGCAACGCTTATCGAGGCGCTCACAGGGTCGGTCTGCCTGCTCGTAGCCGGCTTGGCAGCCCTCACCATGTGCGGGGCGGCCCTCGTCAGGATATCGAGGTCGGTTCCCCTCAGCCTGGGCATCGTCGGGGCGGCGCTGGCGATACCCCTCGCCCTGGGCTCCTCGGGCCTAGCTGAAGCATTGGGAAGCATCTTGGCGCAGTGCGCCCCATACTACCTGGACTTTGGGCGCATCTCCGGGTGCCCGGGCTACACGGTACCCCAGGCGATTCCCCCAATGGCCTGTGCATCGCACGGCATAGCCTTGCAGCTCGTGACATGCGCAGTCGCGGCGCTGGTCACCCTGATCGCGCTGAGCGCTCAGTTTGACCTGAAGCAGCGCAGCAGGCGAGGCAGCGGGGACGGCATGCGGGCGACTCATTTCCCTGCGAGCGGGAATTTTACCTGCTCTTGCGAGGCATCGGCGGGGACGCATGCAGTGGAAGCGCTGATCTCGCTCGAGCCAGGGGACGTTTGCGTCTTGCGCGCGCCAAACGGCACCGGCAAGACCACCCTGTTGCGCGCCCTGTGCGCCGACCCCGTGGGCCGCGTGCAGGGCACAGCCCGCATTGCCGGCATAGACATCTGCGACGTCGCACGGTACCGGGGACGCATCGCATACGCAAGTAACGACGACCCAGGCCTGTGCCCCTGGATGACTGTCCGCGGTCTCATGCGAGCCGTCCGCGCCATTTGGCCCCAGGCATCGACGGTCGCCCGTGTCGAGCAACGTTGCGGCGTGGCCGGGTTCGACCACAAACCGATTCGCACTCTCTCCAGCGGCATGCGCCAACGCGTCGTGCTCGCCGCCGCGTTCCAAACGGGTGCAGCCTGCCTCTTGCTCGACGAACCCACAAGCTCCCTCGACATCATCGCATCCGACGAGGTCGTAGCACTCATCAACGAGTTTGCCGCACGCGGAGGCTGCGCGCTCGTCGCAAGCCACGACGGCAGTGTCGACCCCACATGGGGACAAATGAGGCCCACCCGCAAAGACGCAGGTAGCTCGCGCGTACTCTTCTGTTGGCCAGACCGCACCTGATGCGGGCCCGAGACCTGGTAGAACCCGGGCGCAACCCGCAACGCAACGCTCCGGCAAGCCCTCTGACACAGCCCGCAATGCAACGCAACGCCTTGGCAGGCCCTCTGACGCAAAAAGTCGGAGCGGTTTTGTTAAAGAGAATACGGCCTCCCCTATGGGCACGTAACCGACAAGCCTTCCAGCGCAAAGTCGGAGGGCTTTTGTTAAAGGGAATACGGCGTACCTATGAACAGGCAACCAACCAAGCCCTCTGACGCAAAAAGGCCCGAGAAGCGACTGCCTCGGAGGCACCTTGTAGTCTTGCTTTTTGAGCTTGTCATCGCTATTGTACATACATAAGGGTTGTATCGGAACAGCACACAACCAAATAAGGAGGGATTATGTTTGACCTTTCTCGTCGCTCTTTCCTCAAATCTTTGGCTGCGGTTTCGTTGTTCACTGCTGGTTCAATAGGCACCAGCTCGCCCAAATCTGCTCAAGCTGATGATACTGCGATTCCACAAATTCTTACGCCCTTCGATCAGACAACGATAGGTGCGTATCTTAGAATTGCGCATCCAGAAATGTATAACAGCCTGAGCCCCGATACCAAAGCGTACGTTGACTCAACTTTAATGTCCGAAACAACCAATGCGGCAACTATATCCGAACCTCCCAATGACGAACGCGCGATTGCTCAGATTGCAGAGGTCACCGTTACCAGCGCCGAATATGCAACGGCTGCCAAACAAATTCACTATGACACTCAAGTTGCCAGTTTCCCCATTTGGATTTCGGTGCCTATGGTAACAGCAGGCGTTTCCGCCACCAACAACGCAACCGGACGTGTATATACACAAGGGCAGACGGTTTTCACCGATCTTCGCTTTGAATATCTATCTGGAGAAACCCAGGTACTGCCTTCTGGAACATATACTTTTATCGCAACATCGGTCATCAATAAAGCGCCCGATGGCTGGGCAATTGCGCAACCTGTTGCTCAGCTCTTCCATCAGGTAATAATTCCTTAAGCGAACCCCTTATATGACTAAATCAAGTTCAACATCATCATTTGATTCAAGGGTGCCGGACGATAACCCTCAGGAGGTAGTCAACAATTTCATCTTCCTCGACGGGAAATTATACCTCGCATATTTCCCGGTTGTGTTAAAGGAAAGTCTGAATGATTTGGAAGGTAGCTTGATTGGCCTCACATCTGTTCCACAGTCATTCTCCAAGTTGAAAAATTTCGATGCAGGTGCACTGCCAGAGGGTTCAGAACTCTACTGCTATGCACCATGGGAATCGGAGCAAGAGGGATACCCTCTAGGTATCATTGCGCACGAATACCCAGCACTTTACATGTGGGTCGGAAAATGGATGCAGGACATAATGATCGAGCAATTGAAGAACGGCCGGGATATCCAATCGGGAAGTATGGCCTCCATGTCGAACCTATCCGACAGTTCTGACTAGTTAGTCTGCCGGAAACAATAAGTTCCAGACCTACGAAAAAACCCTCCGAAAATATTCGGAGGGCTTTTTCGTTTTGCATTGACAGCGCATATAGGCGGCGTATACTGCAGGCCAACATATGAACGATTGTTCATATGTAAACAACTCAAATAACGGCAGCGTACAAAGAGGCGGTGAGAACCGCCCTAGAGAAAAGGAGCGCCATCATGCGTAAGGCATTCAAACTCGACGAGATCGACTGCGCCAACTGCGCCCGCGAGCTGCAGGAAGGCATCGCCAAGCTCGAAGGCGTGAAGTCCGTGTCCGTCAACTTCATGACCCAGAAGCTCACGCTTGAGGCCGACGACGCCGAGTTCGACGAGGTACTCGAACGCGTGGTGGCCTACACAGAGGACGTCGAGCCCGACTGCGAGATTATTCGCTAAGGCTTTGGGGCTCCCTGGGGGCGGGGGCATGGTCGTCTGCTCAGACAGTCCTCGCCGCGCCGATGACGCGGCTGCGGAACTCGCGACCGACCATGCCCTCCCACCCTTGCGCGCGTGACGCGCTCGCTCGGGCAAGCGAGGAGAGCTGAAGGGTCGGAAATCTGCCCAGGTGCGCGGATTTAACATACATTTCAACCAGTGAGATGTATGTTAAATCATTAAAAGCCCAGTTGGCGGATTTTTTAAAAATCTGAAATGTATGTTAATTCCCAAGTGAGGGCATCTCTGGGACCGCATGACGCATGGGTCAGCGCAAGAAAGAAGGACGACCATGGCTGACGCGAAGGCAGCAAAGGGCAAAACGAAAAAGAAGAAGCGCAAGAAAGAGTCACTGCAGCATCGACTTGCACGCATCCTTGTCGCACTGGGCATCTTTGCCGTGGTGTTCGCCCTCGACGAGCTGGGCGTGCTTGAAGCGGCATTCGGTACGCCGGGCAACGTGTACGCAAGCTTTGTGCTGTTTGCCATCCCCTTCGCCATCGCCGGCTACGATGTCGTTGGCAAGGCCCTCAACAACATCCGCCATGGCAAGGTGTTTGACGAGAACTTCCTCATGACCGTGGCCACCCTGGGCGCGTTTGCGATGGTGTTCTTCCCCGACACCGACCCCCACATGGCCGAAGGCGCAGCCGTCATGCTGTTCTACCAGGTAGGCGAGCTGTTCCAGAGCTACGCGGTGGGCAAGAGCCGCAAGTCCATCGCCGCCATGATGGACATCGCGCCCGACTACGCCAACATCGAGCGCGACGGCGACCTTATGCAGGTGGACCCCGACGAGGTCGAGGTCGGCTCCATCATTGTGGTAAAGCCCGGTGAGCGCATTCCCATCGACGGCGTCGTGACGGAAGGCGCAAGCCAGCTCGACACCTCCGCCCTCACCGGCGAGAGCGTTCCGCGCCACGTGGAGACGGGCGCCGAGGTCGTCTCGGGCTGCATCAACATGACGGGCCTTCTGCGCGTGCGCACCACCAAGCCCTTCGGCGAGTCCACGGTGAGCCGCATCCTGGAGCTTGTGGAAAATGCCAGCGAGAAGAAGGCCAAGACCGAGAACTTCATCACCCGCTTTGCCCGCTGGTACACGCCGGCCGTCACCGGCGCGGCCCTGTTGCTCGCCGTGGTGCCGCCGCTACTCGGCATGGGTGCCTGGAGCGACTGGATTCTGCGCGGTCTCACGTTCCTCGTGGTGAGCTGCCCGTGCGCCCTTGTCATCTCCGTGCCACTCAGCTTCTTCGGCGGCATCGGCGGTGCCTCGCGCATCGGCGTGCTCGTGAAGGGCTCCAACTACCTTGAGGCCCTCTCAGAAGTGGACACCGTTGTCTTTGACAAGACAGGCACCCTCACCAACGGCACGTTCAACGTCGTGGCCGTAAACGCCGAGCCCGACGTG
>USJP01000043.1 GCA_900555105.1 uncultured Coriobacteriaceae bacterium
CAACAACCCCGCCCCAGGTAAAGGAGGCATGGCATGATTCAGCAGATCACCGTTTTTCTTGAGAACAAGAGCGGCCGCCTGTCGTCGCTTTGCGCCGCGCTGGGCGAGGCCGGCATCGACATGCAGGCCCTCACCATCGCCGACACGGCCGACTACGGCGTCGTGCGCATCATCTGCGCCGAGCCCGAGCGTGCAGCCGAGGTGCTGCGCGCGGCCGACTACCGCGTCAACATCACCCGCGTCACCGCCATCGCCGTGGACAACCAGCCCGGTGGCCTGGCCAAGCTGCTTGCCAAGCTCGACGACATGAACGTGAACATCGAGTACGGCTACTGCTTCTCCTACAAGGGCGAGAAGGCCATCGACGTCCTCAAAATCCGCGATGCCGATGTGGCCGAGGTTGCCATCAAGGCAGCCGGCTACAAGCTTCTCGACCCGGCCGACCTGTAACCGGCGTTTTGGCCCATTAGGGCATTTTTCCTGCTTTTCTGCCCCAAAATAAGGACGTCATGCCGTAGCCTAGCGGTGTGACGTCCTTTTTCTTTCGCATCACTGGAGAAATACCCGTGCCAAGATACAACGCCAACCGCCCGGCGACCGCCGCGAACGACATCGTGACCGTGTGCACCGGCTGCTATTCGGACTGCGCCTTTTGCGCGCACATCAACGACGACGGCAGCGTAAGCGCGCGTATGCCTGTTGAGGGCCACCCCCACCGCTCGGCCAGTCTGTGCAGGCGCGGTCGCAGGCGCCTCAACACGCACCTCGATCCCGACCGACTGCTCACGCCCCTCGTGCGCGACACGGTGACGGGCGAACTCGTGCCCGCGAGCTACGAGGAGGCATACGCCCGCATCGCCGAGGGCATCGAGCAGGTTGTGAGGCGCTACGGGGCACCTGCACTCGCCTGCACCACAGGCATCGCTTCCCGTGCCAGCCTGTATTTCCACCGCCTGTTCGCCGCGCTGGGCTCCCCTAACGTGTATTCCGAGGTTGGAGCCTGTGAAGACGCGCGCCTCACCGGGTGGTACCACACGCTGGGCTACTCGCCCCATTCCGACCTCGCCCATACCGACTACATCGTCTACCTGGGACGATCTCCCCTTGATGCCGGCGACCCCCACACGGTGAACGTCTTCAAGGAGACGCTCGCCCGCGGGGGCAAGGTGGTGGCGGTCGATCCGCGCCGCTCTTCCACGGGTGCCAAGGCTACGAGGTGGATCGGACTTCGCCCCGGCACCGACCTGGCGTTTTTGCTCGGACTTGCACACGTCCTCATCGAGGAGAAGCTCTACGACGCCGATTTTGTCAGCCGATATACCACGGGCTTTGAGGAGTTCGCCACCGCCATGGCACCCTACACGCCCGAGTGGTGCGCGGACACCTGCGGCATCGAGGCGCGCGACGTGTTGGAGGTGGCGCACGGCCTGGGTGCAGCAAAGCCGCGTGCCGTGGTTGATTGCGGCCTGCACGGGGGCCTGGGCATCGCCTACGTGAACTCAACGCAAACCGCCCGCATGATTGCCTTGGTCAACGCCTTGCTGGGCAACTACGGAAAAGTCGGCGGCAACCTCAATCCTCCTTTTGAGCTGGAGCTGGGCACTCTCGACCCCGAGCGTTTCCCCGCACCTCCCGTACCCGAGGTTCCCAAGGCGGGTTCGCTTCGCTACCCGCTCGTCAATGCCGAGGAGGGGCTGTGCACCACCATCGGTGAATCCATTGAGCTGGGAGAAATCCACGGTCTTGTGGCATACGCGTCAAATCCCGTCATGGGATACGGCAACGCCCGCGCATGGACCGAGCTCGTAAGAAAACTCGACCTGCTCGTGGCCATCGACGTGCGCATGAGCGAGACTGCACGCCTGGCCGACGTGGTGCTGCCCGACCTCACGGCCCTGGAGTGCGACCGCGGCGTGGGCGTGGAGGGCGCGACGTTCTACACACGCAAGCGCGTGCTCACCCCGCCCGAGGGCATGCGCCCCGCCCGCGCCATGACGTATGACCTGGCAGAGCGCCTGGGCGTGGGGCGCTACTTTACCTTTACCCTGCATGACCTGGCCCAAGCCCAGCTCGCGCCGTACGGCGTGGACCTCGACGAGCTCTATGACAGAGGTTGGGTGGATACGGGCATTCCGGTTCCCCCGCGCACGGGCGAGCCTGAGATTCGCGTGCCTGCAGGAAAGATTGAATTTGCGAGCGACCTTTGGGAGGAAGCCGGTCTTGGGCGCTGCCCCTTCTGGCAGACGCCGCTCATCTGCCCCGACAAGGAGGGCTTTCGCCTCATCAGCGGCAACAGCTCGTTTGGCAACCATACCTCGGTGGACCACACCACGCGCAAGCATGCACCGGGCAGCGCCGCAGCTGACGCCTACGCCGCCGTGTGGATGAACGCCGACCGCGCCGATGAGCTGGGATTCGTCGACGGCGACATTGTCGAGGTGTACTCGGAACTCGGCAGCGACCATGCGGTACTGCGCGTGACTGAGGATCTGCACCCCGAGGCACTCTTCACTAATGCAAGCCCCGGCGGGCGCTCCGGAAAACACGCCGCCCGCCATACCGCCGTGCCCGGGCAGCTCGGCGTGGGCCCCTTCGACCACACCCCGCTGCACCGAGATCCGGTGACGGGATGCGCTCTCACCCAAGAAAACGTCGTCCACGTCCGGAAAATTTGACGCAGAACCTGATGCGCTGCGTTCCACGGGGCTCGTCGCAAAGGGCGCTCCGTGTCCGAAGGCTCACGCGCGGTGCGCACCTTTGGTGTACGTCCAGTACGCATCGGCTTCGCGCGCCTTGCAGGCCAGAACCCGCTTTTAATAAAAGGATGCTCAGGGAGTACACGTCGGCCCTGTGCGCCTTGCGCATCAGAACCTGCTTTTGGTGGGGCAATCAGGGGCGTACACGTCGCCTCCCGACGCCTTGCGGACGAGAACCTGCCTCTTAGTAGGAAGCAGAACCTGATGCACGGTTTAGATGCTGTGAGAAATTTCGGAGATGGCGGTGAGGCCGGATTCGATTTCTTCGGGGGTGTTGAAGTGGGAGAAGCTGAAGCGCACACATCCCCTGTCGGCCGTACCGAGAGCCTTGTGCATAAGCGGGGCGCAGTGGGCACCCGGACGGGTGCAGATGCCGTAGTCGCCCGAGAGACGGGCAGACACAATCGCCGAGTCGAGGGTGCCGATGTTGAGCGCCACAACGCCCGTACGCGCAACGCCCGCGTGGCCACCGTAGACCGCAACACCCGGGCAGGCCAGTGCACCTTCTTCAAAACGCTTGGTCAAGTCAGCCACGTACGCCGCATGCTCGACAACGCCCGTACGCTGGAGATATGTCACGCCCGCAGCGAGTCCTGCCAGGCCATGGGCGTTGAGCGTACCCGCCTCGAGACTGTCGGGCATGCCGGCCGGTTGGCGCTCATCGAAGCTGTGAATGCCCGTGCCGCCCTCCAACAGGGCAGGAATCTCCACGCCGGGCGCGGCGATGAGACCGCCCGTACCCTGAGGCCCGAGCAGCGACTTGTGTCCGGTAAAGCAGAGGACATCGGCCCCGAGTGCCGCCATATCGAGCGGGATGGCGCCGGCGGTCTGCGCGGCGTCAAGCACAAAGAGCGCGCCTGCCTCATGGGCGAGCGTTGCCATGCGAGCCACGTCGTACACATCGCCCGTCAGGTTCGAGGCATGGGTCGCCACGACGAGGCGCACAGGGCGGCCCTGCGCATCGGGAGCAAGAAACGCCTGGTAAGCATCCCAATCAAACGCACCGTCGGTGCCGTGCGGCACGACGTCCACCACGCATTCCCGCTCGTCACGCGCACGGAAGAGCGGCCGCAGCGCTGAGTTGTGCGAGGCGGCCGTCGTGACGACACGCTCACCGGAGCGCAAAAGGCCCGCGATTGCCACATTGAGTGCCCACGTGACGTTGTAGCCAAACGCAACACGGGCAGGATCGGGGCCTCCCAGCAGGTCGTTCACGGCGCAGCGACACTCATACACCGACATGCCGGCACCCAGGCTCGCAGCATGCACACCGCGCCCCACGTTTCCCAGCCCGCTCATGGCACGCAGCACGGCCTGAGCGACCTCGGGAGGCTTGACGAGCGAGGTGGCGGCGTTGTCAAAATAGATCATGAGCGCGGTTTCCTTTCGGCGCGAAGAATCGTTCTCTGCACCCCGTAAGGCTATCGCAGCTTCTCGGTGCGCGCCACCCCGCACTATGCGAATGGCGACTTTCCCCTACTCCTGCTTGAGCACCGGCAGCTTCACGATGAAGCGCGCACCACCGCAGGGCGAGTCGTCGATGGAGACAGTGCCGCTCATCGTCTCCACGGCATGCTTCACGATGGCCAGGCCCAGGCCCGTGCCGCCCGTCTCACGCGAGCGGCTCGCATCGACGCGATAGAAGCGCTCGAACACGCGCTCGCGCAGCTCAGGCGGGATGCCCGTGCCTTCGTCGGACACCTCGAGCTCGACGTTCGCATCGTCGCTCGTAACCGCCACAAGCACCAAGCCACCCTCACGGTTGTACCGCACGGCATTGTCTACCAGGTTGTACACCATCTGCTCAGCCAGCGATGCAGATGCACGCACGATGTGCGAACCACGACACGCTAGCTGGATGGTCTCTCCACGTTCCTGGGCACGCGGCGTGAGGCGCTCGGCCACACGGCGGCACACCTGGGCGAGGTCAACGGGGTCCCCCTGTTCCTGACCTTGGCCCGCTCCCTGCTCGTCAAGGCGAGACAGAGTGAGCACGTCATCGATAAGCGTACGCATAGAGGATGCCTCAGTGCGAATGAGGCCGGCAAAGCGCGGCACGTCTTGCGCAGGCACCACGCCCGCCTCCATGAGCTCGGCATACCCGCCGATAACCTGCAGGGGGGTCTTCATCTCGTGGCTCACGTTGCCCGTGAACTCGCGGCGCATGTTGTTGGCGTGCTCGAGGGCGACGTTTTGCGCAGCGAGCTCGCGATACTGCGCGTCAATGCGCTCAAGCAACGGCTGCAGCTCGCGGTACGCCTCGTTTTGAGTGGGGCACGCAAGGTCTATCTCGCCCAACGGCCGCACGATGTGGTCGGTCAGCTTGCGCGACACAAGCGCCGACACCACGATGATGACCACGAGCGACACGGCAAGCGGCACCGACATACCGCCTAGAAATGACGGCAGCGACGTGCGAACCTCCGAGAGGCGCAGCACTGACCCGTTGCCGAGAAGGATGGCCGCATAGAGGGCATCGCTGCCCAAGGTTGCCGAGCGGCGCAGCACCGTGGCTTGCTGCTGCGTCTGAGCAGCCTGCACCTCTTCGCGGTCGGCATGGCTACCCAGGCTCGAGGCATCCTCCCAGTTGTCGTACAGCACTTCGCCCGATTCGTCGATGAGCGTGCAGCGCATGTCCACAAAGGGGATGCGCGAGAGCTGCTCGGCCATCTGGGAGTTGTCTGTTCCCCTGTCGATGAGGGATGCGGTGGCACGGGCCTCGGAGAGCAGCAGCTCCTCGGCGTCGCCCTCGTACACCCAGAAGCACACGGCTCCCACGGCCAAGGTCACAGCCAGCATCACGGCAAAAGACACGCCGAAAAGCACGGCGAACATGCGCGTGCGCAAACTGGGATGCTTGCTCGCAGATGTGTCGGGTACGGAAGCGACCTTGCCGCTACCCATTCTCCACCGGGCCCTTGGCGCGGTAGCCCACGCCGCGCACCGTCTGGATGCACTCCTCAGCACCCGGGCACGCCACCGACAGCTTGTGGCGCAGCGTCTGCACATGGGCGTCGACTGTGCGCGTCTCGCCCACATAAGTTATCTCCCACACGCGCTCGAGCAGCTGTGCGCGGCTGAGCACGCGTCCAAGGTTGCTCATCAGCTCGGCGAGAAGGTCGAACTCCTTGAGCGTGAGCTCAACGGGCACGCCGCCGGCACGCACCTCGCGCGCATCGCGGTCAAGCTCGATGGGACCACATTCAAGCAGGTCAACAGGGGCATACGTGTTCGCGGCGACCCTGGCGGCGCGCCTCAGGAGGGCATTGCAGCGGCTCACGAGCTCCATCATGCCGAACGGCTTGGCCAGGTAGTCGTCGGCGCCGGCATCGAGGCCCACGACCTTGTCGAACTCGGTGCCCTTGGCGGTGAGCATCATGACGGGGATGTGCACGTAGCGCGTGTCACGACGCAGCTCGGCAAGCAGCGCGAGGCCGTCAGTGCCGGGCAACATGATGTCGAGCAAAATCAGGTCAGGCACACGCTCGGTCAGAGCCTGGCGAAACGGGCCCGCGCTGGGGAAGCCCTGCGCCTCCAGACCCGCCTGCTTGAGCGCGTACAGGGCGAGCTCGCGAATGTTGACCTCGTCCTCAACGTAGTAAATCATGTAACCTGCCCTCTCGACTCCCCTACTTTGCCCGCAATTATACCGTTGCGCTCAAAAGGTGTCGCATCACAGCACCTGGGAATGCGATACGCCAAAACACCCGACTTCGCGCGCGGCACCTCCGCAGCGCCTCCCGGCAACCTATACGCTCTGCGCAATGAGCGCCTGCACACGCTCCGCGGCATTCTCCACGCTGTCCATGGCCTCTTCCACCGTGTCGAGCAGGGCGTGGGAAAGGCGCACGGCCTGCGGATCAGCATCCTTATCGGCATAGAGGGCGTGCGCGGCGTCGATATAAATGCGGTCGCAGTCGCTCTCATAGGACTGCACCTTCACCAGGTGCTTCTCGATGTCGGTCGAATGCTTAAGGAACGTGGGCAGCTCGTCAAGGGCGGCCTTGAGGTCGGCACATGCATAGACGAGCATGGACACCATCACGACCGCGTCATGGGGAAGTTTGGACACGTTGAAGATGTATGCCTGAATGGCAACCTGCTCAACGGCGTCGACCACGTCGTCGAGCGCATGGGCAAGCGCTCCCATGCCGTCGCGCTCCAGGGGCACCACGAAGTCGGAGAGCAGATGGCTCTGAATTTGGTGATTCACCTGGTCGGCATCGTTTTCCACCGTGTGGAGCGCATTGGTGAGCGCGCGCGAACCAAGCTCGCCGGCCTCGATGCCACCGCGCAGGTTCTGAGCAATCTCCTCGCAGTACTGCGCCTGATTCCTGAACGCCTCGTAATAGTCGAAGCCTTTCCTGCCCGGCATGCGTGAGCTCCTCTCATATGCCTTCGCGTCGATCATCTCAAGCCCTCCCCTTTACATGAAAAGAAGGAACAAATAGGTAAAGGCCCACGCCAAAAAGCCGCATCCGGGGAAGGTCAACACCCAAGTGAGGACCATGCGGCCCGCCAGGTTCCACTTGACGCCGCGCAGGCTCTTCTCGGCGCCCACGCCCATGATCGCGGTGGTCTTGGTGTGCGTGGTGGAGACGGGCATGCCAGTAAAGGTGGCAAGGCCGATGCAGAAGCACGCCGACAGGCAGGCGGCAAAGCCCTGGTACTGCTCCATCTTGACCATTTCGACGCCCACTGACTTAATGATTTTGCGACCGCCCACAGCCGTGCCCAGCGACATGGCGAGGCTTATGAGCACGATGAGCCACAAGGGAAAGCCCTGCATGTCGGGCGTGCCGTACATCCCCAGCATCACGGCGAGCATGGCAAGCGACAGGAACTTCTGGCCGTCCTGGGCGCCATGCAACACCGCCACGCCGGCGCCGGCCACGATCTGCGCCCACTTGAAGAACCTCGTGGTGCCAGCTCGGTCAAAGCCTGCGCATGCCTTTTTGATGAGACGGACGAACAACCAACCGGTTCCAAAGCCGAGGACCGTGGAAATGACCAGGCCATAGATAACCTTGATCCACTGGTCGGCATTGATGCCGCCCAAGCCACCCTGCAAGGCGATGGCCGCGCCCGTAATGCCCGCGATAAGCGAGTGGCTCTGGCTCGTGGGAATGCCCAGAGCCCAGGCGGCGACGCCCCACACAATGATGGCAACCATGGCTGCTGCGAGCGCGACAAGCGCCGCATGGTTATCGCCGCCGAAATCGACCATGCCGAAAATGGTGCCGGCGACAGCCGTAGAGATGGCAGTGATGCCCACAAGGCCGATGAAGTTGCAGATAGCGGCCATGGCGATGGCGCGCCCCGCGGGCATCGCACGGGTTCCCACCACCGTGGCAATGGCGTTGGGCGCATCGGTGGCGCCGTTCACCATGGTGGCACCGATGCACAACACCACGATAACGCCGAGCATCGGATTGGCGGCAATGGCCGCTAGAACACTGGACAGATCGACGGCCATCTCGGCCTCCTTGCAGACATCCTATACTGACAACTACAAGGATGTCAGGAGGGCGCAAAGCGCATGCAACGCTTTTGCAAAGCTTGTGTAAAGTCGACCGACCAAAAGAAGACCTCGCCCCCAACCGCAGCGGACGAGGTTCCGCCCTCTAAAACGCAGGTTCTGATGCGCAAGGCGCGCAGGGCCGACGTGCGCGGTGCGGGCCTTTGGCCTACTGGAGTACATGAGCACCTGTGGAACGCAGCGGACGAGGTTCCGCCCATTAAAACGCGGGTTCTCACGCGCAAGGCGCACGGAGCCGGTCTTGCGACGAGTCCTGTGGAGAACGCAGCGCATCAGGTTCTGCCTCCCACTAAAATGCGGGTTCTCGTCCGCAAGGCGCACAGGTGCGATGTGCGCGGTGCGGGCCTTTGGCCTACTGGAGTACATGAGCACCTGTGGAACGCAGCGGACGAGGTTCCGCCCATTAAAACGCGGGTTCTCACGCGCAAGGCGCACGGAGCCGATGTGTACTGGAGTACATGAGGC
>USJP01000044.1 GCA_900555105.1 uncultured Coriobacteriaceae bacterium
CGCGGGGGCGCGGGCGATTGACTGGGAGCATGTAGGCTAGCAGGCACACGGGGCAGCGCGAGGCCGGTCTTCAACCACGTTTGACAAAGCCTGCATGTAAAACGCTCGTCTGCTGCATCGATGTGGCAGATGAGCATGCATGCCCAGTTCTGGGCCTAAATCCAGCCCTCAGCCGCGCTTGAGCTGCGCGGGCACGATGCAGTCGTAACGCACGGCCTTACCCTCGATGAAATGGCTCGGCTTGATACCCGCCAGATGCGGCGCTTTGGGCGGGCGTTTGACAACCACCTTGCGCGGACGCACGCTCAGCGCGGCCGCCATGAGCTCTTCCTCGTTTGCGCAGGGGCACTCGAGATGGTGCAGGAGCTGAAACTTCTTTTTCACGGCAGCCGACTTCTGACGCGCCGGAAACATGGGATCGAGGTACACGACGTCCGGGTGCAGCTCCGCACCTTGCGCAATGCGCCCAAGCTCAGCCACGCTGTCTACCTGGCGCAAGTGCATGCGTGCGGCAATGGGCGCGAGACGCTCGTCCTGGGCGGCACGGGCAAGTGCGTCTTCGAGCAGCGCCGCAATCACAGGGTTTGCCTCGCAAAGGACGACGTCGAAGCCAGCTGCGGCGAGCAGGAAGGAATCCTCCCCCAACCCGGCCGTTGCATCAAAGACGTGCGCGGCAGGCTCCCCTTTTATCCGGGCGACCTTCACGAGCAGCTCGCCCGACAACCTGTCGGGCCGGATGCGCGGCAGCATGGTGGCGAAATCGGCGCACAGCTCCATGCCGTCGCCGACCAGCACAAGGCCGCACTCTTCACGGCGTAGCTCGAGCCGCCGCACGTGCCATCTCTTCTGCCTGGGTCATGGAGCGACTCCCATTCTATGAGTCATCAGGGCAAAGCCGGCCAACCGCGATGCCTTGCCCAATGCGAAACCGCGACTTCAAATGCCAATTGCTCGCGTATTGTACCTCATGGAATGTAACGCCGGGCCATAGCGGCCCCAACCCCTCAGCACTCGGTAGCTTCCAGCCGCTCCACGCGCTCGGTAATCTTAGTAAAGTCGCCGCTTGCCTGAATATACGTGTCCCAATCGGACGTGTTGACACTGCGCACACCGCCGAACTCCGTAACGGCGCCGAGGCCAAACCCTAGGCGCGCGCGACCCTCGCCCTTTTGCGGCAAGGCCCACACGGGGTCCTCGTCACCAGGGCGAGCAAACCGCAGCGGGACATATTCGCGAAAGCCAGCCTCTGCCAGCACCTCGCGCGCCTCTCCAAGCTGAGCGGCCTCCAAATCCTTCGATGCAGCAGGTACGCCCGACCCGCACCAGCGCTCGAGAATGAGATGCGCGGCCGGCATACGCGTAAACTGCACCACCGACCTGCGGAAAGCCCTGGTATCCGGCGCGTCAAAGCCATACGCAAGCACTACGCCGAGAGACTTGTTGGCATAGGCATGGAGGAAGTCGTCCACCACATAGCCAAAATCCTGCAAGGCGTCGACATGGTTAAGTCGGCAGAAGTCAGCGTTGTCGAGGGCGAGCAGCTCGAAATCGAACCTTGTCACGCCGGCGCGACGCAGGTAGGGCATGCTCGCGCCGCTGACGTTGCAAATGGAGGCTCGGCAACTCATGGGTACACCGGGCGCCACATGCAGGGCCTCGCGCAGGGTCCGACCTGTGGCCCAGAGCTCCTCGGCCGGGGCATTCGTTGCAATGCCGCCCCCCAGATGCACGCCCACGACCTCGCAATCGTCGAACTCGCCGACATTTGCCTCAATTTCGGCACGCAGGGCACGTAGGTACTCGGTCGCCTTGCGGGAATCCCAACCCACGATATACTCGCGCGCGGCATATCCACGATGCTCCAGCGCAAAGGGAAGAGCCAGTTCTACAACCGCTTGCTTTTTCTCACCCATGTACCCATGACCCCATCTCACCCAAACGACTGCTTCATTGACATTGTGGCCCATGTGCCGCAATAAACAAAGGCCGCCGCCCGTCCCAACAAAGCGAACGGACGGCGGTACTGGTTTGGCAGGGTACTCTCAGATACTCCGCCGCACCTCATCGGGCAAACTTAGAGACCCAGGGCCTTCGCGACGCACTCGCCGGCGACGTAGCCACTCGTCAGAGCGCTGGCGCAGGAGTTGCCGGCCGTGGGGGTGGTGTACTGGATGCCGATGCGCTGACCGCAGGTGTTGCCGGCGGCATACAAGCCCTCGATGGGACTCTTGTCACCATGAAGCACCTGGTAGTTGCCATCGGTGCACACGGCGGCATGCTGGCACAGGCCACCAGAGGGGTTACCGCCCGTCGTGGAGAAGTTGAAGAAGAAGGGAGCGTCCTTGATGGGCATGAGCAGCTGCGGATCGATGCCCCAGTCGGTGTCCTCACCCGCCTCGCACATCTCGTTCCAGTGGGCGACCTCGGCCACGAAGTTCTCGGCAGCCTCGCCCTCAAGGCCGGCGATCTCGGCAACCTCCTCGAGCGTGTCGGCAGCGTACATGGTGGTGTACTCCTTGCCGAAGCGCGAGAAAGCACGCACGGGGAAGCCGTCAGCGCCCGTCACATAGGCGTCCATGTTCTCCTTGACCTCTTCGCACATGTAGTCGGAGCTGCGGTCCATCGTCTCATGGCCATAGCCCTGGTGCGTGAGGTACTCCTCCCAGTTGGAGTCGGTGACCTGCAGCATCAGGAAGCCGGCAGGCAGCATGTCGAGGTAGCCGTCGGAGCCGTGCTTGACGAGACACTCGTTGTAGAAACGCTTGCCCTCAGCGCCGACCATGATCATGTTGGGCAGCGAGGTGAAGCCGTACACGTTGGCAGCCGCGGAGGTGGGCGTGTACTTGGTCATGATCTCGTAGTCCTTGAGGACGCACATCATGGAGTCGGTGTGGCTCGTGCAGGCACCCACGTTGCTGGCCATGATGATGCCGTCGCCCGTGGACATGGGATGGCCGATGCCCATCGTGCCGGCGACCTCGGGGGTGAAACGCTTGGCGAGTTCGGGGTTGTAGGCGTAGCCACCGGTGGCGATGACGAGGGCCTTGCAGCCGTAGATCGAGCCGTCCTCGGTCTTGACGGACACGGGGGCGCCGTTCTCCATAGTGATCTCGGTGGCCTTGGCCTCGGTGACGATCTCGACGCCTGCCTCCTCGGCAGCAGCGAGCAGGGTGTCGGTCAGCACGGGGCCAGCGCCCTCGACGACGTGCATCATCGTGAGGGGGCCGTAGCCCACGACGGCCTCAGACTTGAAGGGAACGGCGCAACGGTCGATGAGCCAGTCGATGCTCTCGCCGGACTTGGCGACGGTGATGCCCATGAGCTCGGGATCAAGGCGGTAAGAAGCGTTGCCGTTGAGGTTGTCGTACATCTGCTCATAGGTCAGCTCGACGCCCTGGGCCTTCTGGATCTGGGTGCCGAAGCCGCCGATGAGGCCCTGCGAGGTGGAGGTGGTGCCGCCGGTGACGGTGTTCTTCTCAAGAACGAGGACAGATGCGCCGGCATCGGAAGCCTCGATGGCAGCGCACAGACCAGCGCCGCCGCCACCGATGACGATGACGTCATAGGTGGGGTTGTCGCCAGCCATGGCGATGGCGGGAACGGTGGCTACGGCTGCAGCAGCGGCGGACGTTGCGAGGAACGACCTGCGAGAAATGTTGGCCATGATTGCCTCCTGAATATTCGGGACGCCTCCCCTTAAGGCGTCCAACACACCCATCATGGCAGCATCGCTCCGTCAATGCTACCCCCAAATGTGGGGATGCAATCTAGCAGCGGTTTTTTTGAAATTCCAAGCGGAATGCAGGTGCACCTAGGGCGCGTGTCTCGCAGGAGAGAGCGCGGAAGAATGGTATACTCAATGTTTTGATGTTGGCTATAGCTGGAATTTTTTCCTCCGGCCTGTGACAAAGGGGGTCTGAGGTGAACGTCTCGCGTTCTGCAGTGCGACGCCTGGGTCTCCCTGTCGTCGGCTTCGGGCTTTTCAAGGCGCTCCTCGACTGGACATATTCTTCGGCGCTTTCCACTGCTTCGGGAACGCTGCCGTTTGTTAATGATATCCGGTTCTCCCTCGTGGCGTCCCTGGCCATCCTTGTGGTTACAGCATGCCTGTTTGTCATTTCGTGGAAGCGGCCCTCGCTTATGCCCAGGCGCACGGCGTATGTGTGCATGGCGCTGCTCGCGGGAGTCAACCTTCTGTCGGGGCTGGGGTTACTCGGCGAGCTTCCCGATGCTGTTGGCGTTGCCTTGATAACCGGCGTGTACGGCCTGGGGTCTGCGGTGCCCAATGCCGTGTGGCTCGCCCTCATTGCCGTGCTGCCTGCAGGCGAGTGCCTGCTGGTCATTGCCGCCGCTTATCTTCTTGCCGGGCTTGTTTCTCCGGTCTTTGCCGTTTTGCCTGGTGTCGCAGGTTGCCTGGTTGCATGCGTGGCGTGTGTTGCCAGCATTGCGCTGCTTGCGAGGATGCCTGGTGAGGCGCCTCGGGAGCAGGGTGCCGAGCAAGAGCTTTCCGCTGCGTCCGTGCGCTCTGTGCTCGTGCCGGTCGCCGGAGCCGTCGTGGTCTTCCTCGCTCTCGAAATGGTCATGGGACTCGTACTGTCGTTCCAGGCGGTTGACGCCGCAGGTGACGGCTCCGCGGCTGGAGCCAAGACGCTGGCGACTCTTGCCGCATACATCTGCCTGATCGTCCTTGTGATGAGGCGCCGCGAGCTTCCCAATATCAGGGTGCTGTTTGAGCGGATGTTCCCGCTTTTTGCTCTCGCCCTGGCGCTACTGCCGTTTACCAGCAGCACGTACGGGACGCTTTTCAGCGCGGCGCTCGTCTTTCTTCAGGGCATGGTGGGCACTTCGGTGCTGTTCTTGCTGCTTCAGAGCTCGCGAGAGCACGGGGTCCCGATCATTGCCTGCGTGGCGGGCGTGTCATTTGCGGCACGCGCCTTCATCCTGGCGGGCCTCGTCGTGGGCTGGTCGATCGGCGTCGTCGATGGCGTAGATGCCACGGCGCGCGTTCTCATGGTGGCCGGAGCCGCCATGTACGCGATGTCGCTGGTGCTGGTATGGTCGCTTAAAACGCGCAGGTCGAGCGATGTATCCGAAGCTGATTTGCAAGCAGAGCGAGGTTCGGCCGAGGCCCCTGAAGGGGGTCAGGCCGCCGAGGCTGCCGATAAGTCGACATCGCTTGACGAGACCGCCGCGCGTCTGGCTCGCGAGCATTCACTGACGGCTCGCGAAGAGCAGGTTGTGGCGCTGGTCGCCTGCGGTCGCTCGGCCGTGTATATTGCCGGCGAGCTCGGCATCGCCCCCGAGACGGTGCGCAGCTACCTCAAGAGCGCCTATCCCAAACTCGGCGTCCACTCCAAGCAGGAGCTCATCGACCTGTTCATGGGGTAGAGGGAGGGGGAGCTGACGGTATGGCCCGCCTGTCTTCCCGTTCGGCCTCTGTCAAGAATACTTGATAATGGCTGCATAGTTAGGAATATCAACTATTTTAGACACGGCCTGGTAGAAGGACTATAATTTAGCCGTTCTACAAAACCATCTTCAGGGAGCCCACCGTGTCATGGACGAATTCGTATTCTCTCGAGCAAACAGGAGCATTCTTGCGTCAGGTTCGCAAAGAGAGAGGGCTCACGCAGGAGCAATTTGCTCGCAAGCTGGGTGTTTCCCATGCCACGCTTTCGGCGCTTGAAAACGGCGAGGGCGTTTCGGCCGCAACGCTTGAGAGGGCGTGGCAGTTGCTGGACTTGAGGTTGGTCATCGTACCCAAGAATGCTCAAGTTCATGTTGTAGAGCGCAGCCAAGAAGGGTGGTCCACCTATGACTGGTAGTTCGACTTTGGCGGTTTGCCTGCACAACAAGCGTATTGGAACTCTCCGTCGGGTTCGCAATGGCGCTCGCTTTTCGTATACTGCAGACGTTGCCTCGCGCATGCAGGGCGCCCCGCTGCTTTCGACTCTTTTTCCTGTTTGCGAGAGCGAATATGACGCGGCGACGACCGCCATTTGGTTCCAGGGCCTTTTGCCGGAAGACGCTCGTCTTGATCAGGTCAGGCGGTTTTATGATATTGAGGGCGGCGATTACATCGACGTGCTCGAATGTATCGGTTGGGAATGCGCCGGTGCAGTAAGTGTTATGTCGGAGGTTGAATGGCAAAAAAGGAGTGCAGGAGAAGGAGCAAGGGCTGGCTATCAGTCGGTCACTGCGAAATCGCTAGCCGAACGACTTGCGGCTCTGCCTTCTTATCCGTATGACACGCAGGACACGCTTCGCATGTCGCTCGGCGGATTTCAGGAAAAACTCTGTGTATACGGGCTGCCTGTTGCTGAGGGCGCGACCTATATTTCACCGGATGGTTTTGCAATTCCGATTGGCGGGGCTGCGTCCACGCATATCATCAAGCCACAACCGTTGCGTTTCCCCGGTCTGGTTCAAGCGGAGGCTTGGGCCATGCATGTGGCATCGTGCGTGACTGACGCAGCGCGTGTTGCAGTGCTTGAGCTGCCTGATGGTGCGCAGGCCCTTTGCGTTGAGCGTTTTGACCGTACGATAGACGAGACTGGTGGAATTGCGCGAATCCATCAGGAAGATTGTGCTCAGGCGCTGGGGATATCGCCAGCGCACAAATACGCTACGCAAGCCTCGCCCAAGAAAAGCGACCCCACCTTCGCGCGCATTGCCAAGACCTTGCTTCGCTATGCCGAAGGCGATGGGGAAGCTCAGCTCATGCGGTTGTTTGACCAAATGGTCGTCAATGTGGTCCTGGGTAATACTGATGCTCACGCGAAAAACTATTCGCTGATGCACGTGGGCCCGTTGGGGGTGAGACTTTCCCCCTTGTATGACGTGGTCCCGGCTTTGGAAATAACGCCCGGGATTAAACATATGGGTATGCGGGTGGCAAACCAGATAGCGATATCCAAAGTTGGACGTGCGGAACTTCTTTCTGAAGGAGCAAGTTGGGGTTTGCTCCAATCGACCCTGGATGATCGCCTCGATAGCGACTTGAAGGCCCTGGCATCTGGGTTGGAGCGAGCGCGTACCGATTACCCCCAGGCCGCAGCTCGACACGAGGGTCCCGCATTGGAGAGGCTGGCTCGGCTGGGGTAGAACGACAGGGCGGTGTTGAGCAGCCCGCTTATTGCCCAGTCGCCATGGCCTCGATGAGGTCCATGAGGTCTTGTTGGGTGTGGATGTCCATCTTGTGGTAGATGCTGCGGATGTGCGTCTTGGCGGTGCCCTGCGAGATTCCCAGCGAGTGGCCAACGTATGCGGCGGTTCTTCCACGGGCGAGCAGGCCCAGGACTTCGTGCTCGCGCGGAGTGAGGGTGTATTGGCTTGCGAGCTCGGCGCAGGCGTTAGGAATCTCGTCGCCGTTTTCGGTGGGTTCGCCGGCGGCGAGCCACTGGTGCAGGGCGCTGCGGGGGTCATTGAACACAAGCAACACCGTCACGAACAGCGCGAGCACAATGGAGAGAAAAACGAGCGGCGAGAGGGCCTGCTCTGCGCTGGGAGTGAGCGCTTCGCCCATGAAATGCCCAGGTATCTGCGATGCCTGGAACACCAGATAGCCAAAGGCGTACGTGCGCACCACAGGGTGATTCATGCGCCTGGCAAGGTCGCCCCAGTATACGACCATGAAGAAGTAGAAGACGGCGAATCCCAGCTCGTTGACAGAGGCAGCCAACCAGGTTGGAACGGCGCTGACGGAGGCAAGCGCGGCTCCGGCGGCCGTGCCCACCAGGCCGAGCGCGTAAATCTGCGAGGCGCCAAAACGCCGGCTGAGCAGAAGGCTTGCGATAAGGAGGAAGACTCCAGCCGCAAATTCTGCTACAGCAGGCCCTACCATGCCGGCGGTGGTTATGGAGCGTGAAGCCAGCACGCTGCCCATGAGTCCAAAAGTGAGGCCCACGAGTGCGGGCAGAATGAGCAGTGTCAAACTGAACGAAATAGTGCGCGCGGCACCTGGCGGGGGAGGGGGTGTGGGATTTTCCCCCAAGCGCCGTGTGCCCTCCCAGGTAAGCCATGAACAGGGGAGCGCGCAGATGATGAGCGTGCCAACTTGGATGATTTGCGGCGCGGCAAACAGCACGAGGAACGCGAGTGTCGAGGTGACGAGCGAGAGCCCCATGTCCATGAGTCCGCGTTGCAGGCTCATGCGCGAGAACATCTCACCCCATGCGATTTTGAGAAAGCCGATGGCCGCGCCGCCCAGGCACGAGCCTGCTATAAAGGCCGCAACGCTGTTCGTATAAGCTGTAAGTGCGATGCCGAGAGAGCCGCTGGCCAGCAAGATGCCTGCCAGTGTCATGGCGCCGCGCGAGCCAACGATGGTCGCCAGGCTGTCCGATAAGAAGACGATGACAGTGAGCATGGCAACATTTGCTAGCAGCGTGATGACGGTGGGGACGGCGAATATGCCGCTGAGCTGGGACAAGGCGCCCGAGGTCAAATAGGTTTTGCCTACAAGGCACGACCAGAGCCAAATGCACGCGAAGCTCGTCCAACGCGGCCAACCGGACCGGAGCTCGTCGGCAGCCTCCTTGTGCCAAGTGCGCAGACGATTGCGGGGCACCGCCAGGTTGTTGAGCGTGTCGGCGGCAGGCCCGGTCGACACCAGACCTTCTGGTTTAGCTGCTGTGTTTGGCATTATGGCCCCTCATATCCTGCGGTGGCGCGCTCCCCTGGCGATTGCGGTTCGGTTTGTGTCCCAAACAAACGTGCCCGGA
>USJP01000045.1 GCA_900555105.1 uncultured Coriobacteriaceae bacterium
GACCGCGCCAGACGACATTTCATAGTTGTCGCCGAGGTTGACCATGTTAGCGCGCTGACCCCACTCCGTGTTGAATGCAACGGCAGCCAAGGCATTCTGGCAGTCACGCTCGTAGGCGTTCATATGCCAAAGACGAGCGCCTGCCTTCTGGCACATCTTGATGCCGTCGCCGGTGTTCAAGAGGCCGCCCACCACGGCATAGTCGACGAGGTCACAGTAATGCTGGGCCATCTCGCGGTCGCTTTCAAAGCCGCCCGTGCACACGCAGACGCCGTTGAGGGCGCGGACGTTGCGGGCCATGCCTCCGCGCTGAACCTCGACGCCGATGACCGCCTTGCTTTCAGGGTCCTGGAAGAGGTCGGCGGCGGGAGACTCATACCAAACGTCGATGTTTGCGTCCTGGGCCACGAGGCGCTTGAGGGTCTGATAGATGAAGCTGTCGCCGATACCCTGGTGGGCCGTCATGAAGGAAAGCTTGTCGCTTCCCTCAAATTCGGGATATTCAGGGGAGAGGTAGAAGCCGAAATCGGTGAAGTCGACGTATTCGTCCTGGTTGAAGCCATAGCGCTCTGCCAGCGTCTCGGCCATGGAGGCAACGCCCTCGGCCATTACATCCAAGACGTCTTCGGGAATCTGACGATCGGCGGCCATGGCGGTGAAATAAGCGCGCATGGCGTCGGGGTCATCGTGGCCCCAAATGAAGAACTGGGCGCAAATCTTGGAGTTGCCGCCTGCGTGGCCCTCGCTTGCCTTCTCGCAAAGCAAGACGCTCGCGCCGGCCTTCGATGCGGACAGTGCCGCGGCCATGCCCGCCATGCCCATGCCCAAGACGACGACGTCATACTCGCTGTCCCATGCAATCGTGTCGGCGAACGTGTAGCCTTCCGAGCCCTCTTCGGCGTGTGCTGCGGCCATGGGTACCAGGGCTGCAGCGCTAGCGAGGGCAGCGCCCTTCACGGCGTTACGTCGCGTCATTTCGGTGCCTGCATGCATGCTGAGATGTGCCATAATGGCTCCCCTCCGTAAGCGGTTTGATTCCGCGTTTCCCGTGCACCCCTTGCGCACGGACTGCCTGGAGGGTAAGCCTGTCGATATATGACAGGTCAAGCGACGTTTTAGTCTGAGTTTGAATGCCGCACAGGCAGGCAAACAGGAACCGACGTTCCTTTTGCTGACGAGAGCGAGAATGGGACAAAAGCGGGGGCACATGTCTCGAGCCCATGCTCGTTAAGGAAGCGGCAAACGCAGTCGATAATCGACCCCTGTTCGGCGCGGGGAACGTGAACGTCGTGTTCAAACTTATAGGCGACAAGACATTCGCAACCTCCGACAACAGCCAGGCCAGAGGTATCAAACCCTGGGATAAGGTGGGCATGTCGCACGGGAACCGTCTTGCATCGATACGGCCGTACGTTTACGTCGAAGAAATCTCCGTCGAAGATTGCGCCGGCAGAGCAGATGGGGGCATGCATGCCAAGTAAGTTGAGCGTTTCCGCGGGGCCAAAGCATATGTAATAGGGTTCTATGTAAGTCGTTTCTATAGTCCCCATGTTTAGTTGGACTCGTTTGGCTAGCTTTAGGCAGTCACGTTCAGCCGCAAGATATTCTTCTCGGTGTTCGAGTAAGGCTATATACTCGTCAAGTCGTTCGGGCGTGAAAGGATTGTCTTGCAGATACGTGCCGATTGTTTTGGGCGGGATTCCGATGTTCTTAAGCATCGTTGTGTTCGCAAGACGAAAAAGATCCTGGTTATTGTAACTGCGATAGCCGTTTTCTGCGTTTTTCTCAGGTGTGACAATGCCATGCGACTCGTAGTACAACAAAGTTGAGCGTGGAATATTGGTCGCCGCCGCAGCCTCTCCAACCGAGTATGTGGCATCGGGACTGGGTCCTGTCGAACGCTCATACTGAGACGAGTCCATAGTAAGCCTTTCGAGACGATGCGGTCCGTCAGATCTTGGAGCTGAGCATGGAGATATCCTGCATCTATCGGAAGGTTTTCGCAACCCGGACAAGCTGACCCCCCGAAGGGCCTGGGGTTGAAGGCGGGCCCTGCGGACGCTGGCAAGCGCTGGGGCGTTTCTCCAGCGCATGTTGTTCTACAAGGTCGCACTGTTCTGTTGGCGCATGAAGAGCGGCGTTGGCGGTTGTTTGCCGCCGGGCTTTTTACGGATTGCAGTTCTTGCAGGGCACGTAGCCCTGGGCGATGAGCTCGTCGCGGGTTTGGTCGCTGTCCATGCGGTTTTTGGCCTTGATTTTTGGCACAGACGAACAGCTGGGGTAATGGAACTTGCCCGTGTTCTTGTTGACCACGTAGGTCACGGTTGAGGGCGTATCGGCTGCATTGTCAGCGTCCTCGTCGCTTGCAACTGCAGCGGAGATGGGTGCAAGAGGTGCGGCGCCCGCCGGGGTCGACTCTGTACTCCAGCCGACTGCCGCGGTCGACGAATTCCGGCTGCCCGTCGTTGCCGCCTCATCTGCCCAGTTGTCGCCGGTCGCATAATCGATGGCAACGCCGGGCTGGATGTTGCGCAGGAACACGTTGAGCGACACGCCTTGCCCGCCGTCTTCCATGGACAGGGCCTCGATTTGCACGCCGCGGGCCACCAGCTCGTCGCCTTTGAACACCGGGGTCACACGGTAGAGCACGTGGTTGCCGGTTTGCTCGATGTAGTTGAGCACCATGGCCTCGATGGGTTCCATGACATCGGCATTGAAGTGACGCGTGCCCGTGATGAGGTTCTTCTCGTTGGCGTTCTGACCCGACAGGCAGTGGGCAATCAAATGACTGCGGTTGTAGAGGGACTCGCCTTCAATGAAGTCATAGAAATGTTGAACCCAGCCGCTCGGGTGCACCTCGCTTATGTCGCTGCGCGCGTCGGTCGGAAGCGTCTCGGGCCCCAGGCAGGCATATGCAGTGCCACAGCGGCCCAGTCGATCGAGCCGGGAGAATGATTGAAAGGCCTCGGTGGTGGCGTCATCGGCGGTGAACGAGGGGGTGTTGTCATTAATCTCGGCGTAATCGCCCTCGTCTGCTGTAGGATTCGTGGCGACGTAGGCGTCAAGCGCAACGAGAAAGTCTGTCCCTGAGACCGTCGAGGCCGATGGAAGGGCGCCCGCGTCCGCACCTTGGCTCGCAGTTGTGGCCGCCGAGGTCTCATCATCTGCAAATATCCTGGTAGACAGACCAGGCTGCGTGAGCGTGAATGCAAAGAGGACTGCCACGACCAATATGACAGCAAGGGCTATCATGCCCTTCATAATTGAGCGACTGCCCCTTGCTGACTGTTGTGATTCGTTTTCAGTGACTTTCATATGCATACGCGCTGCCCTTGTCCGAAGTAGGTATCGGGCAAAACCTTACCATGTTTGCGTTCATGACCTTGTCTTTTTTGCGCGGTCTCCTTGTGCGTCGCTCGGAGATTTGCAGTGGACGACGGTGGCCTCGCCCCATCATGGATGCGCTCACTGTCACTGTTGCGGCCCATCTCGTTGCCGCTTGCAATGTCGGCGGCTTCTTGACGCCCCGCTATGCTTGACTGTTTGCGAGGGCTGCGTTAAATCCCCAACATTGCCTGGAGTTCGTCTCGGGTGTGCACGCCAAGCTTGGTGTAGAGGCGCCGGGAATGGCCGCGCACGGTATTTTCGGAGATATAAAGCGTCTCAGCGATGTATATCTTACTGCGCCCTTTGGCCAGCAGCTTGAGCACGTCGATCTCGCGGCCGGTGAGCCCATATTGCTGGCCGAGTTGCTCGCAGCGTTCGTCGATGCTTGCGAATTCCTCGGGATCGACCTTGGTGCGAAGGTCGGCGAAGAGCCGCTGCACATCGGGGTCGCGCGTTTCCAGGCAGAATGCCATGACCACGCCGGTTGCCCACAACAGGGCCACGCCCAGTTCAGCTGTCATTGTTGCTCCGCCTGCTATGAGGCGCACAAGGACAAGTCCCAGGTAATTGGCACTGACATACAGGCCCCATCCCAAGCCGAAAATCAGATACGGGTGGTGATCGCTGTGGTGTGCAACGTTTGCGACCACGAGCCACAGCAGCATGACGATGAGACTGATGGCCACGCCGTCGCATAGACGTGGCATGAGGGAAGGTTCAAAAAGGCAGTCGGCGGCGATGGTGCTCGCCAGAAAGAGGAACACGAAGCGCCATAGCTGGGGGAAGTCGAGCGCTCGGTTGAGGCGGAACACCCAAGCGAGCGCCGCGAGGGCAAAGCCGATTTCGACAAAGTGGCCGACCAAGCGTCCCGCCAATGCGAAATCGCTTGACGTAGTAGCGAGCGATGCTACCTGGCGTGCCAGACAGAACGCGAACACGCACAAGGCTACGCGCCAAAGCGAGTGCAGGGCGGACGTGCCGTTGTAGAGGACTTCGCCGCGGTGGGCCTCATTCTGAGGTAGTTCGAGCTTTGCGCAGAGTCGCAGCGAGACGAGCGAGACGATGGGCAGCGCGAATGCAAGGCAGAATCCAAGCCAGCCGGGGGTGGCGTCGAAGGCAATCTTAATCGTTGATCCTGCGACATAGGAACCGAACAGGCACGCCACGGCGTTGCGAATACCCATGTCCGCATATGGCGCAGACCAGCGCAGGTAGCCCCATCCCATGCATGCGCCCGCCAGGGCCACGTTGAGGGTCGCCCAGGTGGCCGAGTCACGCGCAAGAACGAACGCAAGCAGGACGGATGCGGTGCATGCGCACATCGTGATGGTCATGGGGATGTCGAACCTGCCAATGCGCGAGAGGTCCTTCTTGGTCCTGAACGCAAACGCGACGGCGAGCAGGACGATGGCCATTGCGCCGTAGATGCCCGCCCATGTGGGTGCAACGCCTGAGGGGCGCAGCGGTGTCGTATTGAACCAGTAGATCCAAACATGCATGGTCCACAGGCTGAAGAGTGGCCACGATTGCTTAAGGGGCATCGCCAGGATCCCCGAAGTTGTGTTTTTGTCTTCCGCCACAGTTCCCCCTGTGCTGCTGTTGCATGCGATATGAAGCGAAGTGTACTCCAGAAGGTGCCGTTGCGTGCCCAACTATCCTGAACATCAATGGACACGATTCGTGTCTATCTTTCAAACATGCTGGTAGATACACATGTTTTCAATGTGCACCGAACGTGTCTGCCTGTGAGGCGAGGTGCGGTGCATGATGGGCGTCGTTCAACCGCATCTGGCTCAAGGCCATCGGTGATTCTCGCAAAAGCACGTCAGCGAGAGTGTCGTGGGCCTGCAATCGGATGCGGTCCGACTCACGCTGTGCGCGGCAAAACACCTTCGCGCAGCAAAGACAAGAGAAGGGGATTTACATGAGCGTCAGCACCACCACTTCGCGTCGTTCCTTCCTGAAGGGCGCCACCGCCGGCGTCGCTGCCAGTGCGCTCGGCATGGCCTCGGTTGCCCTGGCCGATGAAACTGCGGGCGACCCCAACGCCGCTCCGAAGGCTTGGGACGTCGAGACCGACGTTGTCGTCATGGGCTACGGTTATGCCGGTCAGGCTTCTGCTATCTCGGCTGCTGTCGAGGGCTCCAAGGTGCAGGTTTTTGAGAAGGCCCCCGAGGAGTACGCTGGCGGCAACAGCTCCGTATGCTGTGGTTACTTCAACATCGTGACGGGCGAGGGCTCTGTCGAGTATTGGAAGGCTCTGGCTGACGGCGGCGCGTCCGATGAGGAGTGCCAGGCTGTCGCCGAGGCCACCGAGCTCATGCCCGAGTGGTTCAGCGAGAACATCATCAACGCCGACATCACCGAGAACGATGCCGACCGCACCTCCAAAAAGTTCAACGGCGTGGAGTACCCCAACTCCAACAAGTACTCGATGATGATCAACTTCGACGAGGCTTTCGACGGCCAGGGCGGCGGCCAACGCACCTGGAACAACATTGACGCCGTCATTCATGACCGCTACGCTGACTCGATCACGGTCAACTATGACTCCGAGGTCACACATCTCATTCAGGACCCGGCCACCAAGGAGGTCCTCGGCGTTCGCGTGCAGCAGGGCGACAAGGAGATCTGTGTCAAGGCGGCCAAGGGCGTCATCATGGCATGCGGTGGCTTCGAGGCCAACTATGAGATGGTCAAGGATTTTGTGATGCCGGGCTTCGAGCAGTTCCACATCGGTAGCCCCTACAACACGGGCGACGGCATCCGCATGCTCATGGAGGCTGGCGTGAAGCTGCGCCACATGGCCGCCACCGAGTACGGCGCCATCTGCCACTACGACCTGTCGCAGGAGTACCAGCAGGCCGTGTGCACCTACAACTCGGGCGACACGACGCACATGGTGTTCGTCAACAAGCACGGCAAGCGCTTCATCGGCGAGAACAGCGGCATGGGCTGGCCCGCACATGACAAGCGCTATCCCTATCCCTGCTTCAACCAGGAGAAGCCCAGCCTTGAGAAGGCCAACTATCCCTTCTGGATGGTTTTCGACGAGACCCGTCGTATTGCCGGCACCATCTTCGGCTGGTCCAACACTAAGGCCAACGAGGGTTGGATGTCCGTCCACGGTCCCGTCCAGTGGAGCGACGACTGCGCGCCCGAGATTGAGCAGGGCTATGTGCTCAAGGCTGAGACTATCGAGGAGCTCGGCGGCCTCATGGGCTACGAGGGCGACGATCTAACTGCTTTCGTTGACGAGATCAACGCCTTCAACGAGAACGGTGCCAACGGCGAGGATCCCGAGTTCGGCCGCAGCCTTTCCGAGGACGACCAGAAGAACGGCGTCACCCTCGGCGTCACCGACGGTCCCTTCTATGCCATCAAGTGCGGCCTGTGCTACCTCAACACCAACGGTGGCGGTGCCCGCAACACCGACTACCAGCTCGTTGACTGGAACGACCGGCCTGTCGCCCGCCTCTACGGCGCCGGCGAGTTCGGCTCGATCTTCTACCACTACTACTCCGGCGGCGGCAACATCTGCGAGTGCTTCACCTCTGGCATGAAGTGCGGCCAGAACGTGAGCGCCCTGGAGCCCTGGGCATAAGCTTGAGCAGCCCTGATTTGCCGAATTGACGCACGGAACCTGCCTGGTTCACCCAGGTAGGAAAGGCCCTCATCCTGCTGGTTTGCGGGATGGGGGCCTTGCCAGGTATGGCTACTTGGCATTTCTCGGGGGCGAAACTCCGGCTGATGTCCCGAGTTGGCCGAGAAAGGACCCAAACTGCCCAAAAGTATGCGTTATAACTTTGAGAGGCGGCCATGAGGCCGTAAGGCTGTTTTTGCGCAACGCATCTAGCTGGGAGAATGGCGTCATGGAAATACACTCGGTGTTCCATCTGGCAGCATAACGCATACTTTTGGCGTTTTCGGTCATCATGTTGGGGGCGAGGGGCCAGGCGGCTGGAAATGGGTGCGCGAAGTGCTGCACCCGACCCCTCGGTCTCTCCCATGCGGTCCTTACCCCCGGCCTCGTTCTTCCACGATGCGGCGCATCTCGTCGAAGAGCAGACTGCCGTTTTCGCTTTCGGCAAATGATTGCTTGCACAAGGCATAGAAACGTGTCTCGAGCGGCATGTCGGCGCAGTCGAACGCCCGGTATTCCTCGCGGGCGTCGATGCCGTAACGTGGAACAAGCGTGTGCGGCACGATGCCGAGCGATTGCCCAAACTCGTACGTGAAGTACTCGGTGTGTCCCGAAAAGGCCAACGTATGCATGGTGATGTGTGCGCCATGCTGCGCAAATCGCTCATCTACGTGGTCGCGTGTCCAGGAACGGTAGATGTCCGGCGGCAGCACGAAGGCGGTTCCGTCGAGGTCGGCTGCAGCAATCTGCTCGCGCCCAAACAGCGGGTTTTCCTGCGTCATGAGCAGGTGGATGGGCTCGGTGTCGAGCGCAAAACCGCAGATGTCTTCAGGGATGGGTCGCTCTTCTTCGCTGAGGTAGCTTTTGAAGCCTGCCACAACGATGTCGTTTTCGCCTGCATCAAGCGCTTCGATGCTCGAGCGGGCGCCCGATACCGGAACGACTTCGATGTGCTTGTATGGATGTCGTTCTTGGATGGCGCGGCGTGCCTTGTAGAGGACAGTCTCGAGCCAGGGGAGGTTTGAAGACGCCACATGCACGGTGAGCAGGTTGTCTGCCAGCTCACGGTACTCGTTACATGTGGCATCCCAGTGGCCGAGCAGCTCCTTGGCGGTGCGCGTGAAGCGCCGGCCAGCCGGAGTGAGTTCGGGGCGTGGCTGACGTTGGCCGCTGGCAATGAGCTTGCATTCGAGTTCTGTTTCGAGGCAGCGCATGTGATCGACGAGCGTGGGGCGCGTTGTGAATAGTTTCTCAGCTGCCACTGTCCAATTGAGCTCCTCGGCAAAAACTAGGA
The DNA here is from genome assembly GCA_900555105.1 of uncultured Coriobacteriaceae bacterium. GTDB lineage: Bacteria > Actinomycetota > Coriobacteriia > Coriobacteriales > UMGS124 > UMGS124. The sequence goes on from USJP01000045.1 coordinate 8,325, forward strand.
ACTCCTTCAGATATTGCGTGTTCATCGCGCATCCCCCCGTTTGCGACGCAGCGACATTCCCTTGCTGTAAAGGAAACTTTACAGCTAAACCGCCCTGTGCGCCACCCTGCATAAAAGTCTGACCATTGGCAGGAAAAGCCCTGCAGGGCCGCGCTCTTGCAGCGCCGTACCATGTGTCTTGCGTTGCTGTACCAGCCATTTTCCATTTCGAACAAAGGGGAAATCGTATGGAAACCAAGACTGCTGCCTCTCTGAACCGCCGTGACTTCCTGGCCGCCTCGGCTGCTACCGCCGGAGCCGCTGCCGCGCTTGCCGCGGTGCCTGGCCTTGCCTGCGCCGATTCCGCGAGCTCTGCAGATGATGAAGCCCGCGCCGC
>USJP01000046.1 GCA_900555105.1 uncultured Coriobacteriaceae bacterium
CGAGCGGTCCAGAGCGGCGGCTGTGATTGCGTCGTTTGCAGCGTTGCACTGGGCAACATACTCGTCCGAGAAGGACAGGGTGCCCACGCAAGGGGCGAGCTGGGCCACGACGTCGTCATACATGTCAGTAGGTGCGATGATGCCCCACATTCCCATGGCGGCAGCCATGCCGTAGCCGCCCTCATATCCCAAGGCAATCGCGCTGCCCAAGAAGTCCGCCCTGCAGGCCGCGCCATCGAGCAGCGTGAGTTCGGCACTCACCAGGGCGTCGTCGCGCACATAGCCCGCCATGCCCGGGAAGGCCGAGTAATACGACACCGGCACGCTCGAGGTGACCTGGGCCGAGGAGACCATGAGGCCCGTGCCGTCGTCGACGCCGCCCATGTCGAGCGCAAGCTGCGTATAGGCAGGCAGCAGGCTCACGGCATTGGCAACCGTGCAGGGGTCGAGCACGGGAAGGTTGGCATACAGCGTGTACAGCTGATCGAGCGCCGCGTCGCCAGAGGAAGTGGAGAGGGCAAACAGTTCACGCATCTGCTCGTTGAGGTTAAAGGCCAGCTCGCCGTAGTAGACGATGCGCACAGCGGGATTGGCCGGGTCAAACGCCTCGAAGGTGAAGCCGGCGCCCTCCCCCGATGTTTGGATGGACCAACCCTGAGGCAGCGCGACGGTGAAGTACCCGCCGTCGTAGTCCACGAGCTGGTAGGTTCCAGCAGTCGCGGACACCTGGGTGGGCGCGGGCTGGGCGGACGTGGGGGCTGCAGCGTCAGTCGAGGCGGCAGGCGCGGGAGTTGCCGTATCAGCCGAAGCTGAAGGCGCAGGTGTAGCGGCGGTATTGGCCGAGTCATCTACCAGCGAGTAGGTGCTTCCCGAGGGCCTCTGCGTCAAATCGGAGGGCTCACACCACATGTTGCTGCCCGTATAGGCGTCCACGCCCACGCGGAAGGTAGCCGAAGCCCAGACGAGCGCCGTTGCGACTTGCTCGGCAGACTCGTCGCTCGTGCACAGCATCCAATACACGGCGCTGCCGTCGGAGCGCGGCTCCATGGCTTGGATAACGGTCATGTTCTGACCCGTCGAGGAGTCAACGTAACCGTAAGCGCATGCATAGGCACCCACACCAGCAAGATAAATAATCTCGCCGCCGTCGGCACTCACCTGCACATAGGAGTCGCCGTGCTCCATCTGGCCGTGCCAGAGCTGCTCCTCCAAGTACTCGCCCACATCGGGCGTTCCCTCCCAGTCGGCGACGTAGGAAACAGCGAAGTAGGAGGACGTATCGGTGTTCAAAACAAACGTGGCGCCCGCGCCTTGGCCCTCGGTAACCGTGAAGGAGCCAGCGTCTACAAGCAGCGAGAACCCTTGCGCCGCATTGCTGTAGGTGGCAAGCAGCACGTCCTCGTCCTCGAAGGAGGCGATGGGTGACGCCTTACCATCGCCGATGCCTGCAAGCGGCGAGGCTGCGCCCTGGGCTGCGGCAATACTGCCCAAACCAGAAGCTGCGGTGTCGGCCTGCGCTGTTGTCGCAAACGCTCCCATCAGACACGCCCCACCGAATGCCAAGGCAGCCAAGGTCCCAGCAAACGCAGCGCCGTATCCGCACGTATCAAAAAGCCGCATGTTCTTGCCCATGATGTCTTCCCTTCTGCTGAGCCTGCGCCCACACAGGGCTCTCTACCACCCCCATCATAGAAAACCGCAGGCACAGACCACAATGCGGAATGACAGACTGGCATTGCCAAATTGGCAATCGGGAAAATGAGAGGCCAAGGACAGAGGGGCACGCTTGGTTGTTGATTGGCACACGTTGGTACGACGGCACTCAAATGCCGCTGAGAAGGCTCCCGTACAGAGGGGCGTGGCCTATAGTTCTTTATGTCAACCAGGAGCAGCGCGTGCAACGCCGCTGCCCGCAACCATTGAGAGGACGCACACCATGAAGATCTCCGCTCGCAACCAGTTCGCCGGCACCGTCGTCTCCGTCGAGAAGGGCGCCGTCAACGCCGTCGTCGCCATCGAGGTTGCCCCCGGCAAGAACATCAAGGCCGACATCACCTGCGAGGCTGTCGAGGATCTCGGCCTCGAGGCCGGCAAGCCCGCCATCGCCGTGGTCAAGGCCACCAACGTCATGTTCGCCGAAGCTGGCCAGCACCTGCAGATTTCTGCCCGCAACCAGTTCTGCGGCGAGGTCACCAAGATTCAGAAGGGCGCCGTCAACGGCCATGTGACCATCACCACCGAGTACGGCCTCACCGTCTCCGGCTCCATCACCAACGCCGCCATCGAGGAGCTCGGCCTCGAGGTTGGCAAGCCCGCCGTCGCCTTCGTGAAGAGCACCGACGTGCTCGTCGCCGTCGAGGCGTAAGGTCCCGGCTCCAAGCCAACCTCGCACACCAAGGCCCCGCGCCGCCCTGCAAACCAGCAGGCAGCGCGGGGCCTTTTGCGTTTATGAACGGCAACAATGGCATCAGCAAACCTTTGCGTTTGGAGTCAGAAAACAAAGGTTATTCGATAACCTTTGTTTTTCAGTCGGCTAAACAAAGGTTGTGCGGTAAAGCAAGTACCAACACTAGTCGGGAAGAATGGGGCCATACACCGTACCGTCGGGCAGGTCGACTACGATAGTAGCGACGAGGTCCTTGGCACCGCGGTTGCCGCCTTGAGCCGCATAAACCGCATTGTCCCCATTAACTCTTTCCATCTCGCGCGCCTCAGCTGCGGTGTAACGACCATTGGTGCTTAGGTCAACGACGAGCTCTTCGCCTTCCTCGCCTGGGTATTCAGGATTTGCCCCGGTAAAGGGATAATAGCGCCATGTGTTGTACCAAGCGCTTCCAGCCGACATCCAAAGGTAGTTGATTGCCTGAACTGCCAGGTATTTTCCATCCCCATACTCTGTGGCAAAAAGAATCGGATTACCGACATTCTCAAAAAGCTCGTCTCCTGGGCTCGCAACAGTGATTGTTACAAGCGGCAAGCTCGGATAGCCCGTGGGATAGACGTAAGTCGAGTCCCCATCAACTGCCACAGACACGCGACCCTGCCAGTACTCGGGAATGTCAAACGAATAGTTGCCGTTGCGCACAGTCATAGTCGGCTGGTCAGCATCGGCGGGAAACGCCGCAGCTGCAAATGCCAGAGAACTGAAGCAGCAGGTCAGCACCAACAGGCAGGCACATATGCAGGCAAGCAGGGAGGGTTTAGGCGCAAGCACGGCCTTGATGCGCTTCTCAATCGGAGGGCGGCCAAATGTGCACAGGGCTCCGGAGGCTATTTTCGCTTCCAAAAGGGTACGGGCATACATCGCTTTCTCCTTTCTGCTACGACCACGCAACGCCCAAGCGTCGCTGGCCTTTTCCATGTCAGTTTGCATAGTGAAAAATGCGAGCCACATCAGCGGGTCAAACCAGTAGAGACACACCATGAGCGCAGCGAGGGGTTTGACCAGGGTGTCGAGGCGTCGGATATGTGAGAGCTCATGACACAAGACCAAGTTGAGCTGGTCCTTTGTGACCAAAAGTCGAAAACCGGCTGGGATGGCAATAGTCGGACGGAAAACGCCGTAGGAGACAGGCGTCGGCAAGCCGTCGACTTCAACGATACGCACGCCGCGGCGCAGAATCGGGGTTTGAAACCGGCAGGCCTGACCTGCAAAATCATCGGTAACGTCGAAACCCGCATGAAAAAGCATAAACCGGTCGTGTGCGTACATAACGGCGAGCAGGATGCAAAGCGTTGCCGCGACAACGGCCCATAGCCCGGCGAGGGCATCGATCAAGCCCATCGTTCCCGCCGCGCCCTGCCAAACGGGAGCGACATCGGAACTCGCAGGAGAGAACAACGCTGTGCCCGGCCGTTGGGACAACTGAGCCGCCCAATCACTCGCGTCGATGACTTCCTTTGCTTGATGCTCAGGGAAAAACGGCACGAGAGCGCGCAAGAGAACCAGCCACCAGCATGTCACAAAAACCGCTGGTGGAGCCTTCTTTGCCAGGCATGCCCGCACCACGAGCACGGCCGCAATCACGACCGACGCCTGCACGCAGGCGGTAGCGGGAGAAACCATACCGCACCCCCCCTCAAGAAAAATCGCTACTCCTGCGGGCCAGACTTTTCGTAGTCGTCAACCATGCCGCGCAGACGCTCGACCGCCTCACCTGAAATCTCACGCCTATCGATGAGAGCAGCGAATAGGTTGTCAAGCGAGCCGTCGAAGAGCCTGTCGGCAAGCCTGCGCGTCTCAAAATCTTGCATTTCCTCACGGCTGACCAGCGGTTTGAGGATAAAGCCCGGGTCTCGCCGCGCAATTGCGCCCTTCTTGATACAGCGGTAAATAAGCGTGTATGAGGTGCTCGAGCTGTACCCGCATGCCTGCTCGAGCTCAGAGGTGACCTGTTTGGCGGTGACGTCCTCTTTTTCCCAGACCACTTTCATGACTTGCATCTCTGGCCCAGTCAGTTCCACTTGCCCATCCATGCGCATCTCATTTCTGCCGGCAATTTACATTTGTAAGCATCGATGCTGAGCTCAGTGTAACAAGGTGATTTATGATTGTAAATAGAACAGGAAACAATCTTTACAAATGTAAATATATGATTATCCCTTTGGACAAAAGATGGCCAACAGGTTGGTCATCGACGTTTCCAATCGCCAAACCCGAAAGTCAAATACCGCCAAACTCAAAAATAAAACTTCGCCAAACCCGAAAGTCAAGTGTCGCCAAACTCGAAAGTGCTAGTATTACCGCAGTTGAAAGGGGATGGATATGACCTATATGCCGAGAGTTGTTGACGGAGAGCTGAAACAGTGCCTCAACCGCACGGGAGCCGTACTTGTGCGAGGCCCAAAGTGGTGCGGGAAAACATCGACCTGCGAGCAACTTGCCGCAAGCTCGCTCAAGATGCGCGACCCAGACACATATGCGTCCAACATGGAGGCGGCATCCATCCAACCCTCGCTGCTGCTACGCGGAGATAAACCCCGCCTTATCGACGAGTGGCAGGTCGCACCTGTACTCTGGGATGCCGTCATCAATGCAATCGACATGGCGGGAGGCAAGCCGGCGCAGTTCCTCCTAACTGGCTCGGCAACACCGCCCAACTTCGACAAAGACGATGCCCCAAAGCACACGGGCACCGGACGCATCGCGCGCGTCAGCATGGATCCCATGTCGCTTGAAGAGTCAGGGCGTTCAAGCTGCGAAGTGCAGCTGAGCAACCTTTTCGGGGGATTGCAAAAAGTCGAAGGTGTCTCAAACATCAGCGTTGAAGACTATGCACAGCTCATTTGCGCTGGTGGATGGCCGGCACCCATAGCCCGTGGAACACTCGATACGGGGGTGGCATCCGATTACATCGCCGCGCTTTGCGAATCGGATATATCCGAAGCCAGCGGCACCACGCTCGACCCCGACCGCGCCAGGGCGCTGCTGCGCTCCATATCCCGCAGCAGCGCCCAAGAGGCGTCCATCTCTACGCTCCTCGCTGACGTCAAAGACATCGGCGTCGGTATGAGCGAACCGACCCTGCGCGTCTACCTAACCGCCTTGAGAAGGCTTTTTGTTATCGAGGAAGCCAAGGCATGGGCTCCCACCCTCAGGTCAAAGACACCCTTGCGGGCCGCGGCCGTGTGGCACCTGTGCGACCCATCGCTAGCGGCCGCATCGCTCGAAACCAACCCTGGCGGACTCCTTAACGACCTCAATACCATGGGATATCTTTTCGAGTCGCTTTGTGCGCGCGACCTACGCGTGTATGCCCGCACCATGGGCGGAGGCATCTACCACTATCGCGACAAGGGAGGGCTTGAGGCCGACATCATTGTGCGATTGCAGGATGGACGGTGGGGCGGCATCGAAGTCAAGCTTGGCGGAGAAGCGCGGATCAATGAAGGCGCATCGAATCTGCTGGCGCTTGCCGCCAAGGTCGATGAGAAGAAGACCGGACAACCGGCGTTTCTTGCCGTGGTGACCGGCGGGCGTTACGCCTATACGCGGCCCGACGGCGTGCATGTTATTCCGTTGGGATGCCTGTCACATTAAAGGGGCGCAGCAATCAATCGAAGGCGGCAAGCCCTACTGCCCTGCGACCTCGTCGTCGACGAGGCGCATGAGCTCCTCGCGGGAGTGGACGTCGAGCTTGACGTAGACGTTGTGGGTGTGGGTGCGCACGGTGTTCACCTTGACGCCCATGGTTTGGGCGATGCGCTCTGAGCCGTAACCCATGGCGAGGCAGCGCAGTACCTCGGCCTCACGCGCGGAAAGGGCGTTGCGAGCGGCGATGGCCTCGACTGCCTGGCCGAACTTGCCTTTGCGCTCCGACTTGGGCTGCCCGGTCTCGACACCGTCGTCGAAGCGCTGGTCGATCTCAAAGAGGTCCTCGAGCGACAGCTCGTCTTCGCCCACCGTGGAGAAGAGACGCTCGTCGTCCTTGCCAGAGAACAGAGCCACAAGATGATGATGGTGCCAGCAAGCACGATGCTCACGACTACCTGCGCAGATGCCGCCTCGATGCTCGGCATCACAACAATGCCAAGCGCCCAGCCCAGGGCGCAGCCAAGCATGAAGAGTCCTCGGCCGAAACCGAACACGGCAAGCGGCGAGATGTGCTTCTGATACACGATGAAGGCAAGCAGGCACCACATGAAGAACTCGAAGATGCTGCTGGCAAAGTACACGAGCACGCTGAGTGCGTTGGTGGTTCCCCCCAAAGCCGCCGAGCAGGCGGTAACCACGGCGGCAAGCACCGTGGCGAGCGAGCAGACGCGCCCCAAGTCGAACCCCTGCGCGTCGGAACGCAGCGTCCAGGCGATCACGACGAGCACCATCGCGATGCGTAGAAGCTGCAGCACGTTGTTGCCCTCGACCGTGTTGGCAAGCGCGCTCACCGTCACCATGGACGAGCGGATAAACGTGGTGATGAGGGCAAGCGCAAACGCGAAGGCCGAGAAACGCCAGAACGCCGCGGGAAGCGCGCCGCTGTTTGCCGGATACTGACGGACGTTCTCCTCAAAGAGCGACTCGTGCGACGGCTTGATGCACGAAAGCCAGGCGGCGACCACCGGCAGCAGCGTGAACGCCAGGATATGGGCGAGCGAGGGGCCATGGGCAATGGGCGCCCACGTGGGAGTCGCCAGCACGACAAAATAGATGAATGAGGCCACAAGCTGCGACAATGCAGCCGTGATGAGCGCCCTGCGCGGCGGCAAGCCGCCATAGAGCGTCGCACAGCGCAAGCCGATGCCGGCCGTGCCAACGCCCGTCATAAGGGCTCCGACCACAAACACAGACGTTGCTTGACGGGAAACGCCCAACCAGTACGGGCCAGCCAAAATGATAAGAAAAGCGCCCAAGGCCGCCAGAAGGCCGAATCCCATGACGGCATGGTCCGAGACGTCGCCTTTGTCGGCATGGCGACGGGCAAAGAACGGCGCCCCAAGGAACACCACAGCAAACGTCATGGTGGAAATGACGAACAGCAACGACAGGTAGAACCCATTGACCTCGTTGTCAGAAAGCCACAGCGACCCAGAATAGGTAAGCGACGACCAGGCGGTCCACACGCCGAACGCCATAAACGGCAGCGACGGCCAACGCGTCGCCAACTCTTCGGTTAAGCCTCGCTTCACCCCAGAAGCGTCCGTCTGCCCCATGCGAAACCCTCTCCCCTTGAATGCACACACATGATTGTACGCAAAAAAGAGGAGAGGACGAATCTGGCAGCTAAATTGTATTTTTGGATGCCCTGAAGGGATGGACAGGCCTTGCGTTACTCGGCAGGGGTCCCTTCAGCCTTCTTGGCGGCCTCGGCAAGCTCGGCAACCTCATCGGACAGGTCGGCCAGCGTCTCACGGTCGAGCGTGAAGAAGCCGCGTGCAAGCTTCATGACACCCTTGTAGAAGCGGGTCTTGATGAGCAGCAGCGAGCGCTCCATAAGCTGGTCGTACCAGGAGAGGATGTTGTTGTCGAGGAAGTCGGTGGAGGCCTTCACGTCGTGGGCGGCCTTGTCGTAGTCGCCGGCCTGCAGGGCCTCGAGCGTGCGGCGGCTCATGATGGCCATAAACTGGCAGAGGAACGAGATGTGGTCGTCAGGGTAATCGAGCCCGGCGCGCTTCTTGATGGCCTCGGCCTTGAAGGCGTGGTACACCTCGCGGAAACCCTCCTGGTACATGAGGCCGTCTTCGCTGGTGAAGACCGACTTGTACGGCACGGCCGTCTTACCCTCGTAGGTCTTGATGCCCGTGAAGGTGCCCGTGAAGTCCACGGCCATCTCGTCGCGCGTGCCGGTGTTGCGCTTGCGCAGGTAGCGCGTGATGTCGTTCACGCCGTCGGCGAAGTCATCGTGGAGCTCGGCATAGGCAGAAAAGTCCTGGCCGGCCATAGCCTCTACCTGCTCGGCCGTAAGCGGCATCCAGAAAAGACCCGCGAGCGTCTCGTAGAAAGCGGCACGACCCTCGAGGGCGGCAGCGACCTCCTCGCTGACAGGGGCCACAGCCTGCTCGGCCTGTGCGGCGGCGTCGGCGGAGGTGGCCTCGGCCTGGGTATCTAGCGTCTCGGCCATCGTGTTCTCGCTCATTGTGGTTCCTCTCCGTGACAACGCCGCACAAGCGGCAGATCCAAAGGTGCGGGGGCAGGGCAACC
>USJP01000047.1 GCA_900555105.1 uncultured Coriobacteriaceae bacterium
ATTCCCATGAAGCACTTGTGCTTCTCGCCGGCCTCGCACAGCCAGTCGGCGGCCTCACCGGAACGGTACATGTACTTGGCAACGAGAGCCTCGTTCAGGCGGTTGCCGCAGGTCTGCATCCAGCGGAACTCGGCTGCGGGGATGTCCTTGACGGTACCGTCCTCAAAAGAGCAGGACAGCTTGGAGTTGATGGTGCCAGCGCCGGCACCACGGCAAGAAGGCTGGTGCATCTTTTCAACGCAGATGACCTTGGCGCCTCCCTCGGCGGCGGCACGGGCGGCAGAGGTGCCAGCAAGGCCTGCGCCGATGACGAGGACGTCACAGTCGAGGGTGGCGACAATCTGATCGGCGGCCACGGGCTCGGGGGCGGTCATGAACGAGGGGGCCTCGGAGGTGTAGCCGAAGTAGTCCTGCTTGCTGACGAGGGCCTCGCCGGTGACAAAACCGCCGGCAGCCTGCATCTCTTCCTCGGCGAGAGCGGGGGTGGCGGCTGCGGCGACTGCTGCCGCTGCGGTTGCGGCGATGGCGCTGCGCCTGGTCATCTCAAGAGCCATGTGTTTCCTCCTCAGTGGTTTTTGCCCGGGACTTCCCTTTCCCGGTTGACGTCGCATAAGGTACGGGTTGGATTTGAAGATGGGAGCCAACGTTTTGGTTCCAATGTGAACCGGATAGGCAAGGACAAGCAAAACTCCTGGTAGACATATCCATCTTGAGCGGATGGACATGTAGGTTCTAAATCGAACCGCTTGGTTACCATTGCGCCGGGTGCCGCGTCGATCTCTCGGGGACATTATGGATGGCCAGCGCATATAATGCGCCCAAGGAGCTGAGCATGCTTGCTTGTGCTTGCGATGGGGTCGTGATAGGGGGGACATGGATACGAAGAACTATCTATACCTGCTGAGTATTGAGCGCTTTCGCAGCGTGTCTCGCGCGGCCAAGGAGCTCGGCATTACCCCGCAGGGCCTGGCGCGCGCCGTGCGTCGCATGGAAGACGAGCTTTCCTGCACCATGTACGAGGGGGCTCTTGGCGCATCCGATTTAACGGAGCAGGGAAAGTGCGTTCTCGAGCATGGCCAGGCAATTGTGGACGAAGAGAAGGGCATGCGCTGCGCGCTCGATGCCATCAACGCGCACGTCTCCAATGTCATTCGCCTGGGCTGCTCGATGGGAATATTGGGCTACCTGGGCGAAGGGGCCTTGCATACGTACAACCAGTCGCAGGATTGCCAGATATATGTGAGCGACGAGCTTCCAGACAGCGAGTGCGAGCGGTGCCTGGCTGAGGGAAAATGCGACTATGCGCTTCTCGTCAACCCTCCAGATCCCTCATTTGCATCGATACCCCTGGTCAATGACTATCAGTTTGTGTGGGTGAATAGAGCAGACAAGCTGGCAGATGCTCAAGAGGTAACGCTTGCCGATCTTGGCGGGCGCACGGTCTATAGTGTCAATGACGACTATCACAACGCGGGCTATCTCATGAAGCTCTGCGCGGACGCGGGAATCAAACCGACGTTTCGGTTCACGAGTGAGATGATGCGCGTGTACGAGTGCGCGCGTGCCGGTATGGGCCTGGGCCTTACGTGTCGCAACCATGTTGAGGCGACCTCGGAATCGCAGAAGACCGTCGGTTTGCCCCTGCGAGCCCTGCCCTGGGGCTTCTCGCTCTGCTACCGACGCGATCACGTACCCACTCCAGCCGAGGCCGAGTTCATGGATTACATGAGGTCCCTTCGCAGAGATTATGAGTAGGCAATCGAGTAAGACGAGGTCGTGGCCATGAAGGTGTATATCGCGGGGTTTGATGTGTTTGCCGCTGACGCAGACGTGCGGCGTATTCGGGCGATTGAGGCTTGCCGCGATCGTGGCTTGGTGCCCCTGCACCCGCTCGATAACGAGGCCCAGACGGCGCGGGACATCTACGATGGCAATGTCGCGCTCATCCGCGAGGCCGACGTGGTCGTTGCGAACCTCAACCCATTTCGGGGGCCTTGCGAGCCCGATGCAGGCACGGCCTTCGAGGTGGGTTTCGCCTGCGCTCTCGACAAGCCTGTCTGGGCATATGCCGACGAGGTCTCTTCCATGCGTGAGCGCATGGGCGGGATCGACGCGCGCGGCTACAATGTCGAGGACTTCGACCTGCCCATGAATCTCATGCTTGCCGAGTCGGTCACGCTGGTGCAAGGCTCTCTTGAGGACTGCCTCGATGCCCTTGTCCACCAGGTCAGAGCGGCCTAATCGTAAAAATGCCCGCTGCGAGGTCGTGCTTGCTGGTTTGGCAGAGAAGAGGGTCTCGAGAGCGGGAAAACTTTGCAAAACGGTGGGCTGGCTTTTGCCGCCCGTACGTTCGGTATTAAGGAGCGCCCATGTCTGCACGTGCCAAGTCGCCTGAGGAGTTCGCCTGTGAGCTAGCCCAGGTTGCGCCCGACGTCGAGCTGCTCGGGGAGTACGTGAACGCTCGCACGAAGGTTGCCTGCCGATGCCGCACATGCGGGCATGAGTGGGACGCCGTGCCAAACCACCTGCTGCGAGGTGTGGGATGTCCCGAATGCGCAGGCACGGCGCGTGTGATGGCCGACTCGTTTGCCACACGGGCCGCATCTATCGCGCCTGACGTCGAACTTCTCGCCCCCTATGTGAACGCTCGCACGCGCATTGACTGCCGCTGTCGCGTGTGTGGCCACACCTGGTCTCCCTACCCCAAGAGCCTCTTGCAAGGCTACGGCTGCCCCGAATGCGGCAAGCGAAGGAGCCTCGAGAGCCGCCAGGCTGGCAAGGCAGAGTGACGGCGAACGAGTCCAGCCCGCCATGGAGCGCGCGGCCTTCGAATGACACAAAAGGATGGTCGCAATTCGTCGCCTGCTGGCAGGAAATTGAGTTTCGGAGTAGTCCCGAGGCTCCCGCGGGCAGCAAAACGAGTTTCGGAGTAACGATTTCTGAACGAGGGAGCCACTCGACCTTGTATGGCGACAAATTCTGTTGTTTAAACAACAGAATGGATCACGAATGCCCCCTTTGAGACATCAGATTTCCCTGGAAAAGGGCTATAGGGGCGCCCCGAGAGCGTTTCGACTACTCCGAAACTCGTTTGTCGGCCAATAGGTTCGGGAAAACTACTCCGAAACGCATCTTACTGCCACATGGAGCGTCTTATCGGGGTTTGTGGGTCTGTCGCCCTTTGAGCTGACGGCAGGGACGGTGGACGCAGTGCCTCTCTCCTGAGTATGTGTCGGCTTTCCATGACATGAAAACCGGCAACCCTCGTTCCTCGACGTTTTTAGCACACTTGCAATAGGGGCGTTCCATGTCCTCCAGTTACTGTCGACACTGAAAAGGTTGGAAGGGACGGCACCGCGCCGTCAGCCGTTTGAGGCGTGGTTGCCGCAGGCTTTTGCTTACTCGCTCAGGCCCAGACCCTGCTCGAGGTCGGCGAGCATGTAGTCGAGCGCGGTGATACCGCCCTCGGCGGTGTACCACACGTTGGGATGCTCCAGGTAGACGATGAGATCGTCCTGGGCGGCGCGCATGGACTGCACAAGCTCGTTGTCCATGATCTCGCGGGCGAGCTGGGCGCCCTCAGTGCCGATGGCTGCATCGCGGTCCATGACGAAGATGTAGTCGGGGTCGAGGCTCACGATGGTCTCGAACGACGCCTCGTTGCCATGCGTGGCGGTCACGGCGGCGATAGCCTCGCCCGACTTGTCCTCGCCCTGGCTTTCACCCTGGTTGTTGCCCTGGTTGTTGCCCTGGTTGCCTGTGCCCTCGGACTTGCCGCCGTGTTCGCTTTGCTCGGCTGCCGCGCCCGCCGCGACATTGTCAAACCCAATCTCGCGGCCGATGATGGAGCAGCGGCCGTCGTTGCCCAGCACGTTGAAGCTACCCGAGGTGCACATGCCAACGACGGCGGTCTTGCCGGCGGCGAATTCCTGCAGTGCAGCGATACGCTGGTCGAAAGCCTCCATCTTGCTGGCGACTTCGTCTTCAAGGCCGAACATGCTCGCAATGGTGGTGGCGTTGTCACGCACGCTTTCGATGACGCCCTTGCCGTCTGCCGACGTGTCGGTTTGCAGGAACACCACGGGGGCGATCTGGCTCAAGTCGTCATACATGGACGAGAGGCGGCCGCCGATGAAGATGACGTCGGGCTCGCACTCCATGACAGCCTCGAGATTGGCCTCCTTGATGGTGCCAAGCGGTACAAGGTCGGTGTTCTCGGAATAGGCAGACAGATAATCGATGCTGGTAGAGGCCATACCAACCACGCGGTCGCCTACGCCCAGGCTATCGAGGATGTCCAGGCTTGCCAGCTCGAGGATGGCGATGCGCTGCGGGTCAAAGGGAACTTCGAGCTCGATTGTCTCCTTGGCACCGTTCAGGCAGGTGATGGTTATGGTCTTGGGGGCCTCATCGGCAAATGCGGTGTTCTTGCCCTGTGCCAGGGAACCGATAAACGTGGGGGACACGAGTGCGGCGAGACCGAGGCCTGCGGCGGCTGTGACGAGGGAGCGACGGGACAGGGAGGGGTTGTGGGCGGTACTCATGTCTGACCTCTTTCTGTTGTGTTGCTGATTGAAAACCATGGTTAACTTACTTGCCGTAGTGCATCGACTCAGTAATAAATCGACAGCGGCTTGCCTTCTACCTGCATAATCTTGAAATCTACCCCGTAGATGCTTGAGAGCACCTCGGGTGTCATCACCTCCTCGACGCTCCCGAGGGCCGCTATATGTCCATCCACGAAGGCGCAGATGACGTCGGAATAAAAGGCCGCATAATTGATCTCGTGAAGTACGAGGACGACCGTTTTTCCCAGCTCGTCGCACAGGCGGCGAACGGTTTTCATGAGACGGGTGGCATGGTAGATATCCAGGTTGTTTGTCGGCTCGTCGAGCAGGACGATCTCTGTGTCTTGCGCGATGACCATTGCGATGAACGCACGCTGGCGCTGTCCGCCGGATAGCTCGTCGATAAAGCGATCTTCATATTCTTCCAGCTCCATGTAGGCAATTGCTTCGTCCACGTACCGCTCGTCCTCGGGGGTGAGATGGCTGCCCGAGTAGGGAAAGCGGCCAAAGGAAACGAGCTCGCGCACGGTGAGCTTCATTTGCACGTTGTTTGTCTGCGTGAGGATGGCCAGGTGGCGGGCGAGGCCGCTGCTTTTCCAGGTGTGCAGGTCGCGCCCGTCGAGGGTGACGTGTCCTTCGTCGGGCTGGATCAGGCGTGAAATGATGCCCATAACGGTTGATTTACCTGCGCCGTTCGGCCCGATAAGGGAGATGACCTTTTTGCGCGGTATGTCGAATGACACGTTATCCACCACGGTCTTGTCGCCATAACGTTTGGTGAGGTTCTTGATTTGCATGGCAGTTCTTATGCCTTTCGGGTGGTGAGGAGCAGGTAGAGGAAGTACGCGCCGCCGCCTATGGTGATGAACACGCTGATGGGAATCACGTAGTTGAAGACGTGTTCAACGAGCAACTGGCCGGCGATGAGGACAAGCATGCCGAAGAGCACGGTGCCGGCAATGAGCTGGGTATGGCGGTAAGTCTTGAGGAGCTGCCTGGCGAGGTTGGCGATGATGAGTCCCAAGAACGAAATCGGTCCCACCATGGCGGTGGCCACGGCGATATAGAGCGTCACACCCAGGAGCAGCCTCCGCACGCTGCGGTCGAAGTCAACGCCCAGGTTGATTGCCTGTTCTTTGCCCAGCGTGATGACATCGAGCCGCGCTAGGTCGGCGCGCAGGGCGAAGGCAACCACCGCCAAAACCACAATGGAGAAGACGATCACCTCGGTGTTAATGTTGGAGAAGCTTGCCACGAGGCTCGACAGCAGCGTGTCGTACTCGTTTGGGTCCATGACGCGCGTGAGTGTGGATTGGATACTGGAGAAGAATGACGACAGCACCGTGCCAATAAGCAGGACGTACAAGACGTTGTAGTTGGTGAGGCGGAACAAGTACCCATATATGAACGTCGCCGTCACGCCCATGATGACCAGGTCTACTGCAAACGAGGCGTTGGCGTTAAGCGCAAGCCAGCTGCCGGTGCCTGCTACGAACACCACGGCGGTGTGGATGAGCGTATAGAGCGAGTTCATGCCGAGCAGACACGGCGTGACGATGGTGTTGTTGATGATGGACTGAAACACCAGCGATGCCGCGCCGATGGCAAAGGCCGAAACCGCCATTGCGGCGAGTTTGGGTGCGCGCAACTTGAGCGCGAATGCGACGAGGCGGTCATTGCCAAACTTTACGTCCAACGTCATGTAGGCCACGGCGGCCAGGAGCACAAGGGCGCACAGGACGAGGAGCTTGCGACGGTTCGAACGTCGCGCGAGCAATGAAGGGGAGATACTGGGTCCATCGCAGGCGGGAACGATTGTGCGGGCCATTAGCATGCGCCTCCCTGAGCAGCCTTGTTGGGCTCTGCCAGGGTGGGGCCGCTGAGCAGCTTCTTTACATTCGCCCAGCTGATAGCCTGCCTGCCGTGCTTAAGGCGGTAGATGAGCAGGCCGATGAACACCAGGCTTCCCGCGATGCCCACGATGAGCTCGATCGGCAGCTCGTACGGGGCGATGACGGTGCGCGCCAACAGGTCGCACACCAAAACGAACAGGGCGCCGAACAGGGCGGTGTCCACGAGGGCCCCGCGAATCTTGTCTCCCTTGAACATGGCGACGATGTTGGGAACGATGAGGCCGATGTAGGAGATGGACCCTACGGTCGACACGACGGCGGCCGTGATGAGCGCTGCAATGGTGAGTCCCCCAAAGAGCACGGCGTTGTAGTTCACACCGAGGTTCTTGGAGAAGTTCTTGCCCATGCCCACGATGTTGAAGTGGTTGGCGAAGACAAAGGCGGCGATGATGAGGGGGCCGGTGAGAAACACCAGCTCGTAGCGGCCGCGGAGCACGAGTGAGAAATGCCCGACAAGCCAGGTGGAAAGTGCCTGGTTCATGTCGTACTGGAAGGCGATAAAGTTGGTGATGCCTGTGATGACGTTGCCAAACATGATTCCTACGAGGGGAACCATGACGACGTCTTTGAACTGGATGCGCTGGATGAACCAGACGAAGATCCATGTGCCTAGAGTTGCCGCCACAAAGGCGAACAGGCTGCGTCCCCAGATGCCTGCCGTTGGAACGAATACCATGGCGATAAGGACGCCGAGCTGGGCGGATTGGATGGTAGCGCCCGTGGTGGGGGAGACGAACTTGTTCATGCAAAGCTGCTGCATGATGAGGCCGGCAACGCTCATGCCCGCGCCCGTGCACAAAATTGCGAGAAGGCGGGGCAGTCGTGAAGCAAGCAGGGTGAGCCACTGGTCTGCGTCGCCGCTGAGGAGGCCAGACACGTCCATGTCGAGCACTCCCACAAACAGGGAGGCAAACGACATGAGTGCCAAAGAGGCGCTAAGTAGTATTGTGGAGAGGTGTTGTTTGAGCACGCATACTCCTTCATGCAGTAGCTGGTAGATGGGCAAGCCCTGCATGAAGCTGGAGATATGCGACTAGCCTGAAAAAAGGTAGAGAGATACTGCAGGCTAGCCGGTCTTACCTGCTGTCTGCAGTGCTCGCTGGACGCATATGATAACCACGGTTTACTTATATGAGAATACACAATCGGGCGGATTTCAGAAGTTCTGCATATCTAACTTAATAAAGAAAAAGACTATCCGTTCCTGCCCTATCTCAGCCTTGCCAGCTCTAGCTTCCCCTTGAGGCCCGTTGGTTCCACGGGCATGTACAGCCGTGTGTAGACTTTGCCGCGTACCGGCAGGACGCAGGGGGCTACGATGGCGCCAGATTGGCGCAGGCCATGTGCGAGCAGGAAGTCGGCGATGCGCGTGCGCACGGCGCCGGTGCGATCGAAGCCCGGGATTTTGTCTTCATCGTCGCAGTATGGAAGGCTCACGCATGCACATCCCAGGAATCGCGCCGGCTTTTCGTCCACCAGGTCCAGGTCGGGCATGAGGTCGCGGTATCGCGCGGGGATGGCGCGTCCCCAGCGCGTTTCGACCTTGGCGGAATCGCTTGCGTCAACGTCGAGCACGGCGGCAAACGATGAGACAGGCATGCCTTCCAGCAGGGAGTCTTGTGCGCGGTTTGCCACAAACCTGTCGTAACCGCCTTCGCACCCGTCGTAATAGATGAGCCATTCATCAGCCTTCTCAAGGCGTGGGGCCGCATCGGGGTTGGCTACCACCTCGCGCAGCAGGGCGAATCTCTCATGAGCGGCCTGCGCCCACTTGAGCTGTAGTTCACTGCGCCCTAGACAGTCATCGACGAACCCCTGGGCATCGACCGGAGCGTCGACCAATGTCTCTTTTGCGTGCTGTACCTGGTATCCGGCATTCTTGAGCATGACGCACTCAACGACGCGGAATACGTCGGCATTGGAATAAGTGCGGTAGTTCGATTCCGGGTCGCGCTGGGGGCTTACCAGGCCGAGCTGCTCGTAGTAGCGCAGCGTTCCGCGCGATATGCCAAGCGCCGACATCAAGACGTTGGTGCTGTACGACTTCCCCTGTGCGCTGTCTTGCATGGCGCCCCCTCAAGTTGTTTGCCGTGTCGTCTTATGCGAAAACGGCGGGGC
>USJP01000048.1 GCA_900555105.1 uncultured Coriobacteriaceae bacterium
CGCGAGAACAAGATGGTCACTTTCCGCGAGTACGTGGACGGCATGGCCGAGGGTCAGGACAAGATCTACTACGCCGCCGGTGACTCGCGCGAGCGCCTCGAGAAGCTGCCGATGGTGAAGGCGGCGCTGGTGCGCGGCTTCGACGTGCTGCTGTGCACGCAGGACGTCGACGAGTTCATGCTGCAGGCGATGCACGCCTACCATGTGCCGGAGGTCCTTGCCACCGATGAGACCGAAGGCAAGGAGGCCCGCGATATTGAGCTCGCCAATGTGGCCAGCGCCGACCTCAACCTGGCAACCGAGGAGGAGAAGCAGGCCGCTGAGAAGGCCAGCGACGACAACGAGGCACTGCTGAGCGCCATGAAGGAAGCTCTGGGCGACAAGGTAAGCTCCGTGAAGGTAAGCGCAGGCCTGGGCGACTCCCCCGCCGTGCTGACCAGCGAGGGCCAGGTGTCGCTCGAGATGGAGCGCATCATGGCCATGATGCCCGAATCCGCCATGGCGCCCAAGGCCCAGCGCGTGCTCGAGCTCAACGCTCAGCACCCGGTGTTCGCCAAGCTGTGCGCCGCTCAGCAGGCTGGCGAGGGCGAGAAGGTCACGCTGTACGCAAAGCTCCTGCTCGATCAGGCACTGCTCGTGAGCGGCATGCCTGTGGACGATCCCGTGGCGTTCGCGGAGAACGTGTGCGCGCTGATGTAGGGCGCTGCGAATAGGCAGGTCTCCCCGAGGCCCCGCCTTTTCCCTCGTGACACTGGCTTCGCGAAGATGTCCCGAGAGAAAAGGCGGGGCCTACGCTTGTCTGGTCGGCGGCGATGGGGGCGGAATTGGTGAGCAGGCGTCATGCTACTTGCCATTCATGGATGCCCCAAAGGAATAAAAGCCTGTATCCGCGTGACAACCAGCAGGGCGCACAAGGCCCCGCATAGCGATACGGACTTCATCTTGTTACTGGGGTTTTTCGGCAGTGCCTTGTTTCCCTGCGCCTGGGAAATGCTGCACGCGGGAGTCCATTGGGCCCGATGGTCTCAGACGGCATCGACCCTAATCGCCTGTGTACGCCACAGATATGGCTGAGTGCATTTTTTTATCTTAACGATTGAGCCTGCGTCTGTACTGGTAAGAGCACGTCGAACCACACCCAATGATGGCCGAGTGGTCTAGAGCTGGCACATGTGACGCGACAGGCCGAGGGGTTAGCTCGCGGGGAGTTCTTCGTGCTCAAAAGCGGTGAGGGGGGCGAGGAAGCCGAGGGTGGAGAGGGCAGCTTCTACCTCGTCGAGGACTTCGGGGGCGTCGGCACTCACCAGGTGAAAGTGATAGCCGTCAGTGAGGGCCATGAGCGGCGAGGAGATGCCTTGGGCGAGGTCCGACAGGAAGTGCTGAACGTCGCGGCGAGACTTGATGTTGAGCGGTGCGCTCAGGCGGCCGTATGTGCGATGATTGACCATCACATTCTCGACCGTGGCACCCAAATCAACGATGGCGTTAAGCTCGTCGGCGACCTGCTCGGAGGTATGGCGAACTTTGAAAAGACGGCTGGGGCGCCGGGCGAGTGTAGCCGAGGTGGCCTCAGCGAGCACGTATCCTCTGTTGGTGGAAGTGATCTCGGCACCCGAGGTGCGCAGCAGGGCGATGTCTTGCACGATGACTTGGCGACTCACGCCAAAACGACCGGCCAAAGCTGCACCGCTCAAGGGCGCCTCGGCCTCACGAAGTGCCGCAAGCAGGGCCTCTCTTCTCTGCACGCCTTCCATCGCTCGTTAGTCCCCCGTAGTCGCTTTCCTTCATCATCAACGCCGCATTGTACCCGTATGTACGCAAAACAAGCGCCTGGAACACAACGCCGGCAACAACCGCTGCCGGAGCTATACCTACATGCGCGTGAAACGAGCCCATGGTACTCGCTATGAGAGTCGGAGCTTGATTGTACCTGCATACATGCGAGTTGTACCCAGTGGCATTCGCCATCTGGTCCATCGACTGATTGGATGAGCTCGTTTGCAAAGCGCGCTTGGGGTGTTCGCCGTTTAGTTGGGTGGCTGATCATGCCCGTTTGTTTGTAAGATACGCTCGCTACACTCGATATCGAGTTTTCTGAGCAGGAGCATACCCCCAATCGCAAGGCACACCGCACTGCCCGGCAACTCTACTCCAATTAGCATACATTTCAGAATTTCTGAAAATGCTCCAACTGGTGTTTTGATGATTTAACATACATCTGGATCATTGAAATGTATGTTAAATACCTGGGTCTAGAAAGATAAGACCCTCGCGCAGACCCGTGCCCCCATATCGCGCGACATGGGGGCACGGATTGCGTCCTAAGGGTTGCTTACTCGGCGGCCTCTACCGTCTTGGCACGGGCCTTGTCGGCTCCCTCAAGCTTGAGGTCGCCTTCGCCGATCCAGCCGATGCGGCGCAGCACCAGGCCAAACGCCCAGGTAAGAACAGCCGGCAGCACAAAGCAGATGAGTATGAGGCCCAGCCAGTCCATAGCGCCAATGCCAGCCATCGTACCAGCTGCGATGTCGTTCAGCCAGCCGGTGTAGACGCCAATCGGGCCAACCAAGCCGCACGTGCCCATGCCGGAGGAGATGGCAGCGCCATCCATACGCAGGCCAAAAACGCAGGTGGCGATGGGTCCCGTGATGGCAGATGCCAGGATGGCGGGAATCCAGATGCGCGGATTGCGCACGATGTTGCCCATCTGCAGCATCGAGGTGCCCAAGCCCTGCGAGACCAGACCGCCCCAACCGTTCTCCTTGAAGCTCATGACCGCGAAGCCCACCATCTGGGCGCAGCATCCCGCCACAGCAGCGCCGCCCGCAAGGCCGATAAGGCTCAGAGCTGCGCAAATGGCGGCCGAGGAAATAGGAAGCGTGAGGAAGATGCCCACGACAACCGACACAACGATGCCCATGGCGAAGGGCTGCAGGTCGGTTGCCCACATCACGATGCCGCCGAGCCAGGAAGCCGCCGCGCCGATGGCGGGGGCGCACAGCATCGACAGGCCGCAGCCCACCACGATGGTAACGAAGGGAATCACAAGGATGTCGATCTTCGTCTCGCCCGCAACAAGCTTGCCAGCCTCGCAAGCCACAATGGCAACCACGAGCACGGCAAGCGGTCCACCCGCGCCGCCCAGAGTGTTTGCCGCAGCACCCACTGCCACCAGGGAAAACAGCACGAGAGCCGGAGCACGCAAGGCAAAGCCGATCGACACCGCCATGGCGGGACCAGCCGCGGCCTTGGCATACCCGCCGATCTCCTCAAGCACGCCGATGCCGAGCTGCGTGCCCAGCGTGGCCAAAATGGTGCCCATGAGCAGAGAGGCGAAAAGACCCTGCGCCATCGCGCCCATCGCGTCGATGAGGTAGCGCTGCACGCTGATCTCGACGTCTTTGCGTTTGAACAGTTCTGCAACCTTGCGACCCACCATGCATCCTTTCGCCGGGAACTCGTATGCGCGGCGCACGCCAGCGTCGCTTGGATGGGTAGTTTTAAAACTCATGGGCGCACCGGTCAAGCCTTCTGCCAAGTTAGGTGTCTTGTCAGTAGGATTTACACAAACGTGCGCTTTTCGGCCCCTGCGCCTTCGCTACACTGACACCAGCAATGCCATGACCTCGGACGGTATCGCCGGCATAAAAGGAAACACGCGCCCCCAGAAAACTCCCAGCATCTCCATTCCGCGAAGCTGGAAGCAGTTACTATATGCACGTGTTTCCAGACAGGGAGGAGCAACGATGGACGCAGAATACGACCGAATCGCGTACGATGCAGAACAGCAGCTCAACGAAATCAGGAACCGCCACCGCCGCGATTATGGGCAAGCAGCGATTGATGAATACATACCTTGCGTCAATCAGTCATATCTCTTCGACATGCCAGAAGACCAAATCCCTTACTACCGCCAGTACCGCAGCCCAGAACAACAGCAGCCTCGAGCTGACAACCCAGGAAAATACAGGCTCGATCCTGAAGTGAGCGCAAAAGAGCGGCGCATAATAGAAGAGAAGGAAAAGCTTAAGACCAAGATGAAGCACGTCGCCATCACCGGCGCATGTTTTTTGGCCGCGCTCGTAAGCGTTGGCGCTGCCGCCTGGCATCTTGGTCGCCGCTCGGCGCAAAAGGACCTGCGATAGGCAATCGAGCCGCTGCGCCTGCGGGGATCACGTGGTTTCTTTTGGGCGCTGGGGGCAGTCACTGCGGGACGGTCGTCCTTGAGCGGCGGCCGCGCATGCGCATGCGGTATCATGGCTTGTCGCACATTGGCAGCGGCTGACCCGTTTCGATTGGCAACCAGAAAGGCGTGCCTACTGTGAAATCACCGCTTGCATATTTGAGGAAGCCCCCGGCGAACTACGCAGAGTGGCATGCGCGTGCAAGCGCTTGGTGGCGCATCAGACCAGGACGCGCCAAAATGCTCGGCCGTACGTGCAAGGTGCTCAAATATGCCTGCTACCTGCTCTATCCTGCGCTGCTTGTCATGCTGGCGATGGAGTGGGTACGCGGCGACTGCACGGGGACACCGTGGAACTTCTTGCAAGCCCTCGCAGTACCGGCGGTTGGCTTCGTCCTTGTGAGCCTCACGCGACGCGCCATCAACGAACCGCGTCCGTATGAAGCGTGCGGCATCGAGAAGCTCATCGACAAAGACACCCAAGGGAAGTCGTTTCCTAGCAGGCACTCCTTTTCGATTGCCGTGATCGGCATGTGCTGGCTAAGGTACGTGCCCGCCGCGGGAACTCTCATCCTGCTCGCCAGCCTCATCATGGCGTGGGCGCGCGTACTCGCCGGGGTCCATTACCCGCGCGACGTCGTATGCGGGCTCTCACTCGGCGTACTGGCGGGACTTGCGATGTGGATGTAGCCCAAGGCACGCTAACCCGGACACCTCAACACGTCCCGTGCACGAAGATGCGTTATGCTTCTTGGCTCAACTAGAGCAATGATTTTCGCTGGGGGCAGGAGATGGGCATGAAAGAGATTCGCAAGCAGATTGGCACCTTTTCGAAGAATGACCATGACGGCGCTCCCCTCTCCCGCCGTCAGGCATGCGGAGTCCTCGGCGTCTTCGCCTTGAGCGGAGTCGCGGCGCTCCTCACCGGTTGCAATGGACAGGGCAGTCAGCAGGATTCCGACGGAGCGCACCTCGTAGCCAGCGTGCAGCCCAGCGATCTTGCCACCGTGAGCGATGCGAGTGGAGCTAGTACAGACATGCCTTCTGCCAGCGCAGACGACGGCGCCGCTCAGTCCGCCCCCGCCACGGGCACCCTCCAGGTTCCCGCGCAAGGAAACGCATCCTATACGAGTGCCAGCGGCGCCACTTGCATCGTGCGCAGTGCCGACGAGCGCCGCGCCACGAGCAACAGCACCAACGAGGAGTTCCCAGGCCGCCACGTGTGCTTTCTCACCTTCGACGACGGCCCAAGTACAAACACCCAGCGCATCCTGGGAATTCTCAACGACTACGGCGTGAGGGCCACGTGGTTTGTGAAAGGCAACTGCGGCAGCCTTGAGGAGCTTCCGAGCATCTGGGAGCAGGGCAACCAGGTGGCCATCCACACCTACACTCACGAGTACGAGCAGGTATATGCCAGCGTCGACGCCTACTGGGCCGACCTACACCAATGCGGCGACGCCATCGCCGAGCAAATCGGGCACTCCCCTACGCTTGTGCGCTTCCCCGGCGGCAGCGTCAACGACTTCAACGCCGGAGTGCGCGGAGCTATCATCGAGCAGATGAACGAGACCGGCTACCATTATTTCGACTGGAACGTCTCCTGCGGTGACGGCGCCGATCACACGGCCGATGAGCTCGTGGGCTACACGATTGGCGAGGCTGACGGATGCCATTCCTGCTGCGTGCTCATGCACGACTCCGCCGCCAAGGACACCACCGTGGAGGCTCTGCCGCGCATCATCCAATACTTCATCGACAACGGTTTCGAATTCGACGTCCTGCTCAGCGACACCTTTGGGTACCACTTTTAGGTTGAGCGGGTCGAGACCCATCGCCAGCAGACTGGATTAACATACATTTGACGAGTTGAAATGTATGTTAAATCATCAAAGTCCCAGTTGGCGCGATTTTCAAAATTTTGAAATGTATGTTGTTTTGCAAGCAACGGCATACCCAGGCGCACAAAGAACAGCGAGTCGCCCTCACACGAGGACGGCCTGCTCTGCTTGCGGTCCTCGCTTGGCTTGCAGTCCCTGCTCTGCCTGCGGTCCCTGCCTTGCTTGCAGTCCTTGCTCTGCTCGCAGCCGGTGCTCTGCCTGCTTCCCCAACTCTGCTCGCAGCCGGCGCACTGCCCACGGTTCTCGCCCCGTTGCACCCCCGCTCTGCTCGCAGCCAGCGCTTAGCGCCCGGTGCCACCGAACGTCTCAAGCAAGGCCTCAAGCTCTGTTTTTGAGCATACGCCCAGTTTAGAGTAGGCATTCTTTGCGTGCGTGCGCACAGTGTTCTCGCTCACGTACAAGCACCGGGCGATGGCGGCTTTGCTGCGACCCTGGGCGATAAGCACGGCAACCTGGGCCTCTCGTTCTGACAGACCAAAGTCGGCCCTCAAGCATTCAAGCCGCACAACTTCCGCGGGGTTGAAAGCGATAGCATCGGCTCCATCGAGGTCAATGGAAGCAGAAGCTCCCCCAACAGCGCCCGTCGCGTTCACCGCCCGCCCGGAAGCAACAGAGGAGCGAGCCACAGCAGTTTGACGTTGGGCCAATGGAGAGTCGGCATTCATCGATGCGCCACGCACGGCACGCGGCTGCGCGGCTTCTGCAGCCGACGCATTGCCAGCAAGCGCATTCTGGGACCCATCACCATGCACCGCATGCAAAGACGAGGCGGTACGACCCGTCGATACCCGTGCTTCCAGCGGCTGTGCCTTGTTTTCTCCAGTCCGAACCCTTGCCGCGCCAACGCCGCAGGTCTCCCTCGCCTCGCATACTTCCTCAGTCTCATCCAGCTCGAAGAACGGCCTGGTATGAGGCACGTTCTCAGACAGAAGCAGCGCCATGCTGGCACCGATGGCGGCCGTCACCGCACCGATGACCACACCCGTCTGAGGGGCAGCGGCAACCGATCCCAGTACAAGGATGAGCACGCGGCCCACTTCACGGGAGAACACACGCACAGCCCATGCAATGCCAAACACTGTATAGGCATGCCTCGAACTATGTCTGCTCGCGTCGGCCATGGTGACCCACAGTACGCCGAGCATGAACGAATCGGCGATGTTCTCGAGGGCGATGGCAAGCGCATCGAACTCATTGGGCAGCACCGACAGAGTCAGCGCGCCCAGCGCGGCCACCGCGATTTCGATGCGCCACAGCAGCGAGAAGCTAAGCCTGCGACCGCGCCCAATAGTTAAGTGCATCACAAGGAGCGCCAGCGCCACCACACCGAATTGATGAAGCGCGCGTAGCGGCGGCCCCATGGTGATGGGCTCACCGGCCGGATATCCGCGCGAAATACCCAACGCAAAGCCGAATACGGCCAAGCCACCGAGACCGAGCCATGCAATCGTCTTTGGCTCGCGATCATACACGGGCTCAGGATCAACAGGCAACCAGGGACGGTCGTATCGACCCACGCCAGCCGGGCTTTCGGAGGGACCAATCACCTCCAGGGCATGGCGATAACACATTTGCGCCACGGCTGCCATAAAAATGGACACGACTTGCGAGGGGTCAGCCGGCAGAAAGCTCACCGCAAAGCCACCAATCGACCCTAAGGCGAGCGAAGAAAAACCGAACAGCACAATCTGTTGCACGCCAAGACGGGCATACAAGGCAGTCCAAACTCCCGCGCCCATTCCTCCAGCAACGCCTGCAACCAGGCCAACGCCAGCCATTTGACCCAGCGTAAGCTGACCCGGAATAGCCAAAAGACCGAGAGGCGCGACAATCATAAGCACAAAAGCAATCCAACCCAACCGCGACTGCATACGTGCACCCGGCGGACGACGGATGGCAACCAAAGCGCCCGTGAGAATGGCTGCTCCGTAGGCAAAGTTGTTGATGATGGTGAAGATGCCGTCGTCGGCCTGTACGTACGAGTCGAAAAGGATGCATTGGATCCATACACGCACGGCGGCAAGGCCGAGCAAGCAAGCGAGTGCGCCGTTGCCGCTCAACCGAGCGATGCGGTCGGTCCAAGATCTCTCGCCGGTGCACACGTTCATCTTCTTGCTCCCCCGTGTCAGAACGGCTCCACGATGCATGCCTGAGATGCGTCACGAAGCCTATATCGCCGCAAAGTATAAAGAAAAATCACCCGATTGCGGGTGAGGTTGAAAGGTCTCACACGTTTGAGGAGCGCTCACCCGCCCCGCGCCGGCCTATCGTTCAGCCTGTCACGTCGCAGGGTCAACGTCAAGCAGGCACATCGCATACCCGCAGGCAGACACCTTAAAGGCAGGTGCCCGCAGAGACACCGCACACGAAAGGGGAAGTTTCTTATGAGCATTTCAACGTCCAACCTCACTCGTCGTCAGTTCACCCAGGCAGCCGCAGCCG
>USJP01000049.1 GCA_900555105.1 uncultured Coriobacteriaceae bacterium
GAGGTTCCGCATCACACTCTAGTTGTTGTTGATGACGGGAAGGTCGTCGCCGTAGCAATTATCCTGCTCGCCCTCGCCTGCGATGTTGTCCGAGGAAGCGGGCTGCGAGGCAGCGGGCGTGGCGCTCTGCACCGTGGTGCCCTGCTGCTCCTGCTCGCCGCAGCCGGTGAGTGCGAGGGCACCGGCGGCCAGAAGGGCGGCGCCGGCAAGCACGACGATGTTCTTGAGAGAGTTGGTGCGGGTCATGTATACCTCCAGGGGGAGTGTCGGTAAGAATAGCCAAACATGCAACGCTACATGGTAGCCCATGCGACGGCCCGCCGACTGCACGCGTCGGCCCGCAACAAACTTAACAGCTATATTAAATAGGGGGAGGCGCGGGATTTGAATGCGAGTGTCGCCAACAGGTCTTCCCTGAATAATTAATCCCACTTATTCAAACCATGATTTCCATTCAAGTTTAAGTTTATGCCGTCGAACCGAAACGAGAGCCAAATCTCCACATCGCCGCGTTGCGAGACAAAACTGTGGGTTTACCATCTGCGCGTTCGATATCGCCTTGAGGAAAAGGAACCATGGACGACCAGACGATGGGGCACGACCCAGCCGCGCAGGCGCAGACGCTCATTATGCGCCAGGATGTATCCGAGCGCGCCAGGACTATGCTCAAGCGTCTTTTGGCTGCCCATGAAGTGTGGTTCGACGTGGAGCGCGATCGCACGGTCGCCGGTCGCGTCTTCCCCGGGGTTGCGGAGTACCACGAGCAGGGTGAGCGCTATGTGCTCACCAAGAGGGCCAAGCTCTGGGAGGTTGCCAGCAACGAATACGTCTTCTTCGACACCGTCGGGTTTCTCGAAGAAGGCGCATTCGAGGAGATGGTCTCCTTCATGAAGCAAAAGGCGCTCCCCGAGATGGTGCATCCGCATCCTGACCACATGTTCTCCAACCTCTCCCTGGTGCTCATCGCAGACTCGGTTGCCCCCGAGGTCGCGAAGGCCGTGCGTCGCACGCACTTCCGCAAGAACTACAAGTGGGGCATCTGGGGCTGGAGTGACCTGCGGGTCGCCGTGGTGGACCTGGGGGAAGGCGAGTTCGGACGCGTGATGACAAACGCCGCAGGCAAGACCATCAAGAAGAACCTTGAGGCAAACCTGGCGCCTGCGGCACGGGAAAAGAAGGAGGACTGAAGGGAATGAACGCCACACTCGTTCTTCTCGCCGCGATCGTCGTCCTCGTCGTGGGTTACGTTGCCTACGGCGGATGGCTCGCGAAGCAGTGGGGTCTCGACGACAGCAACGTCACCCCTGCGCATGCTCTTGAGGACGGCACTGACTACGTGCCCGCCAAGCCCTACGTGGTGCTCGGCCACCACTTCTCGTCCATTGCCGGCGCCGGTCCCGTCAACGGCCCCATCCAGGCTGCCATCTTCGGCTGGGTGCCGGTGCTCCTGTGGATCCTCATCGGCGGCATCTTCTTCGGCGCCATGCACGACTTTGGTGCCCTGTTTGCCTCGCTTCGCCACAAGGGTCAGACGATGGCCCAGGTCGTGGCCGCCAACATCGATGACGGCGCCAAGAAGCTCTTCATTGTCTTCGCGTACCTCACGCTGATTCTCGTCGTGGCCGCCTTTGCCTCCATCGTTGCTTCCACCTTTGCCGTAACGCCTGACGTCAACGGCGTGATCGACATGTCCGAGGGTTCCACGAACCTGGCCAACGCCCGTACGGCCATGATCTCGGTGCTCTTCATCATCTTCGCCATCATCTGGGGCGCCCTCACCCGCGGCCGCAACCTGCCCGGCCCCGTGAGCATCCTGGGTGCCATCGCCCTCATCGTGGTCATCGTCGTCCTCGGCTACAACATGCCCTTCATCCAGCTCGACGCCACCACCTGGATGTGGCTCGTGGGTGCCTATATCCTCATTGCTTCGGTCGCCCCGGTTTGGATCCTGCTCCAGCCTCGCGACTATCTGTCGAGCTACCTGCTCTATGGCATGATTGCCCTGGCCCTCGTGGGCGTCATCGGCGCCGGCATCACGGGCAACCTGGGCGACTCCGCCTCCATCCCGGCGTTCACCGCCTTCAACGTCGACGCCTCGGTGAAGGGCGCCAGCAAGGTCGCCACTTCTGGCTTCCTGTTCCCGGCCCTGTTCATCACCATCGCCTGCGGCGCAATCTCCGGCTTCCACTCGCTGGTCGCCTCCGGCACCACCTCCAAGCAGCTCGACCGTGAGACCCAGGCAAAGCCGATCGCCTACGGCGGCATGCTCCTCGAGTGCCTCGTGGCCGTCATCTCCCTGTGCGCCGTCGCCTTCGTGTTCAACGGCTACATGGACGGCACCTACGCTTCCCCCACGGCGGTCTTTGCCGGCGGCCTATCCAAGATGCTCGCCTGCGTCTTTGGCGCGGGTGCCGAGTCCATCACGTACTCGCTGCTCATCTTGGCTGTGTCGGTGTTCTGCCTCACTTCGCTCGACACCGCCACCCGCCTTGCCCGCTACATGTTCCAGGAGTTCTTCATCCCCGTGGGCAAGACGGTCGATGACGTCACCGGCTTCAAGAAGGTCCTCGTGAACCCCTGGGTCGGCACCATCATCACCGTCTTTGCTGGCGTGCTTCTGGGCCTGCACGGCTACACGCTCATCTGGCCGCTCTTCGGCGCCGCCAACCAGCTGCTCGCCGCGCTCGGCCTGCTTGCCGTGGCCGCCTTCCTGGGCAACATTGGCAAGAACAACAAGATGTTCTACATCCCCATGCTGTTCATGCTCATCGTCACGCTGTCCTCGCTGTGCCTGACCATCCAGGCCAAGGCCGCCATCATCTTCGGCGGCGGCCTCACCGAGGCCAACACGGCTGCGACGCTCATGCAGTTCATCCTCGGCATCATCCTGGTCGTCCTCGCCATCATTCTGGCAGTCAAGGGCTGCAAGACCATCTTTGGCAAGAAGAAGGCCGTCGCTTAAGGCGCGCCCATATTGCCAAGTGCTTCCCAGGCCGTCGTCCGCATTGTGCGGGCGGCGGCTTTTTTCATGGCGCAAGGGAGCATGCGGCGGTCTGCGTGGTCGCCTCCAGCCTTCCCAGATGAGCATGCAAGAACACCCCGCCCGGCCTTTCCTGATGGGCACGAATATGTGCATCCGGCCTCCCTAGATGAGCCTGTGTGGGTGTACTTGGCCTCTCCCGATGGGCCCACATGAAGTGCCTCGGGGCTGTTAACACATCGCCATCCAATCAGAAATCAAGCTGCAACACCTCATCTGCCTGGTATGGAGAAGTGTCAATAGACTATTTCCTCACTGTTAAATCAGCCTTGTGAGCCTGTTTCCCAATAGAGAATTTGGCATCCTATGCACCGCTGGTTTTCACAGGCGTTTCAAAACGGCTTCGTGTGGTTTTGGGGCGTTCGACCATTTGGAAACAACCGACCGCGCGCGCCCCACAGCACGGGACACCGACGGCGCTTTAAGGAGGAGCACATGAGCTACGCAAGCGACATCATCGAGCAGGTCAAGGCCAAGGACCCCAACCAGCCCGAGTTCATCCAGGCCGTCACCGAGGTCCTCACCTCGCTCGAGCCCGTGTTCGAGGCACACCCCGAGTATCAGCAGAACAAGATCCTCGAGCGCATCGTCGAGCCCGAGCGCGTCATCCAGTTCCGTGTGCCGTGGGTCGATGACAAGGGCGAGATCCAGGTCAACCGTGGTTTCCGCGTTGAGTTCAACTCTGCCATCGGTCCCTACAAGGGTGGCCTGCGCTTCAACCCCACGGTGTACCTGGGCATGCTGAAGTTCCTGGGCTTCGAGCAGATTTTCAAGAACGCCCTCACCACCCTTCCCATGGGCGGCGGCAAGGGCGGCTCGGACTTCGACCCCAAGGGCAAGTCCAACAACGAGATCATGCACTTCTGCCAGTCCTTCATGACCGAGCTTGCTCGCCACATCGGCCCCGACACCGATGTTCCCGCCGGCGACCTGGGCGTGGGCGGCCGCGAGATCGGCTACCTGTTCGGCCAGTACAAGCGCATCCGCAACGAGTGGTCGGGCGTGCTCACCGGCAAGGGCCTCAGCTTTGGCGGCTCCCTGGCCCGCACCGAGGCCACGGGCTACGGTCTGGTCTACTTCGTCGACGAGTACCTCAAGTGCCACGGCGACTCCTTCGAGGGCAAGAACGTCGTCGTGCATGGCTCGGGCAACGTCGCCATCTACGCCATCCAGAAGGTTGCCCAGCTCGGCGGTAAGACGCTTGCTTGCTCCGACACCAAGGGTTGGGTCTACGACGCCGAGGGCATTGACTACACCGTGCTCGAGGACATCTACAACAAGAAGCGTTCCGGCCATGACGCCGGCGTGAGCCTGGCCCTGTACGTCGAGGCTCGCCCCAACGCTGAGTACCATGCCGGCGACGGCCGCGAGGTCTGGCAGATTCCCTGCGACATCGCGCTGCCCTGCGCTCGTGAGAACACCCTGCACCTCGCTGACGCCAAGGCCCTGGTCGCCAACGGCTGCAAGGTCGTGGGCGAGGGTGCCAACATGCCCACCACGCTCGACGCCACCGAGTACTTCCAGGCCAACGGCGTTGCCTTCTTCCCCGGCAAGGCTGCCAACGCCGGTGGCGTGGCCACCTCTGGTCTGGAGATGTCGCAGAACTCCGAGCGCCTGTCCTGGACCTTCGAGCAGGTTGATGCCAAGCTTGAGGAGATCATGCGCGGCATCTACCACACCTGCGACGACGCCGCCCGCAAGTACGGCCACGAGGGCGATTTCGTCATGGGTGCCAACATCGCTGGCTTCGTGAAGGTCGCCGATGCCATGCTCGCCCAGGGTGTTTGCTAGTCTTCTTGCATCGTTTTGTGTGACAAGGCGGTCCTGCAACCAATTTGGCTGCGGGACCGCTTTTTGTTGTGCGTGATGCGAAGCGGCTGTATGTGGGGTAGCCTAAGCGCCTGAACGGATCGAAGGGAAAGGATGGCCATGTCAACCTCAGGCATAGAGCGTCATGCCGAGGACTTCTTCGCGTATGCGCATGAAGTCATCGACGCAGGCAGGCTGCGTCTTGAGGCTGGTTTTGTGCAGCATGGAAGCACCTCGACGCTGCTGCACTCGCTTGCCGTTGCTGCCCGCGCCGACACCATGGCGCGTGTCTTTGGGTGCACTGAGCATCTGCTTGAGATTCGTCGCGCGGCGCTCTTGCATGACTACTACCTTTATGACTGGCATGTGCGCGGCGACAGCAGCGCCGGGCATGCCACCCATCATGCGGCCCGTGCGCTGGCGAACGCGCTTGAGGACTATCCCGACCTCACCGAGCGCGAATGCGACGCAATCCGTTGCCATATGTTCCCGATCAACCCCACACCCCCGCGATATAGCGTGGGATGGTTTGTGACCTGCGCCGACAAGGTGTGCGCCTCGCACGAGACGTTCATGCGTTCGGAGCTGGCGTATCCCACGCTGCGTCGGCTTGCCGCTCTCTACATGCCCGATGTCGACTTGGGCGTGACGCCTGCTGGTCTCGTCGTTGTGCCTGCGCAGCACCTCGTTCGCGAGGGGGTGCGGTAGCTTGGATCAGCTTGCGGGCTTTGATTTCGCTTTGGTGTATTGGGTCGCCCGGATGGTGGCGTCCTTCTTCGCCTATTCGTTTGCGGGTTGGCTCTTCGAGGTCATCATCTCGCTTTTCCAGCACCATCGTTTTGTCGACCGAGGGTTCTCGTTTGGCCCGGTGTGTCCCATCTACGGCGTCGGCGCGCTTCTGGCGGTGCTGTTTCTCTCGCACCTGACCGACCCCCTCGTTCAGTTTGTGGTGGGGTTCTTTGCCGCGGGTGTCCTTGAGTTTTCGACCTCTTGGGTGATGGAGCGCATGTTCCATGCGCGTTGGTGGGACTACTCCAACATCCCGCTCAACATCAACGGCCGCATCTGCGTGCCCGGGTTGCTCCTGTTCAGTTCGCTCATGCTGTGCGTGAACTTCTTTGCCCAGCCCGCCCTGGAGGGCCTGTTCGACCTTGTGCCCGCGCAGGTGCTCGTGATGGTGACGACCGCCGCGTCTGTCGTGTTTGCGGTAGACCTCACGGCGAGTTTCATCCATATGCGGGGCATGCTCGAGAAGGTACGTGGCATTCAGGGCGTTGTTTCCGATCTTTCGGAGCGGGCTCATGACGCCCTCGACACGCTCGTTGACTTCAAAGACGGTCTGATGGAAAACATCAAGTCAATCGCGGACCCTGTCGTGCGCGAGGAGCTGCAGCTCAAGCTGAGGGACGCCTGGCGCGACACGTGGTCGGGCTACGAGCGCAAGTCCATGCGCGACCCGCGCTTCAGGTTCACCCAGTACGGCGAGACGTTTGAGATGCTGCGCCGTGTGCGCCCCTGGGTAAAGAAGAAGGCGGCAGACATGTCTGACTCGCTGACGGCCGTGACCTCGAAGGTTGACGGCCGAGGGGACACGGCGCCCGCGGAAGATGAAGAGCCGTCCGCGGCACGGAACCAAGGACAGGCATGCCCTGCGGAACCAAGCAAGCATGCAGGTGATGTACACTAAGAGCACATGTTAGGGCGAAGTGATGTGCCCGGAGAAGACAGCGCGCTTGAGGCTGCGACGGGGCACATCGCGTAGAGCGAAGGAGATGCTCATGGGTAGGTCGGCAGGCGGCGGGGGAGGCGGCGGTTTTTCTGGCGGCGGCTTCTCCAGTGGAGGATTCTCCGGGGGCGGTTTGTCCTCGGGTGGCTTTTCGGGCGGACATCACAGCGGCGGCAGGAGCTCGTCCCCGAGCGGCGGCTCCTCCTTCGGGGGGCCGCACCATAGCTTTGGGCCCTCGTTCTTCCCCTCTTTTGTGGTTGTGAACAACAACTCGCACAACAGGGGCACTGGTTCTGGTGGCTCCGGCGGGTCGGGCGGCGGCTCGGACAATTCGGGATGCGGCGGCGTCGGTTGCGGCATCGTCATCGCGGTTTTCGCCCTCATCCTGCTCGTTTCCGTGTTCTCTGCCTGCATGGACAGTTACGACACCGGCAGCAGTTACTCCTCGAGCGTGGCGGCTTCTACGGTGGAGCGCGAGGCTCTGCCCGCGTCTGCCGTCAATGAGACCGCGTACTATACCGACGCCGACGGCGACTGGATCCACAACGCCTCGCAGCTGGAGAGCGGCCTGCGCCACTTCTACAAGAAGACCGGCGTGCAGCCCTACGTCTACATCCTGCCCAACGGCACCACGACGTCCACGTCCGACCTGCAGTCGCGCGCCGAGAAGCTCTATGGCGAGCTGTTCACCGACGACGCGCACTTCATCCTCGTCTTCTGCGACGACGGCGAGGGCGGCTACAACTGCGGTTATGCCGTGGGCTCGCAGGCAAAGACCATCATGGACAGCGAAGCGATCTCCATCCTGGCCGACTACCTCGACCGCTACTACAGCGACTTCTCGCTTTCCGAGGAGGAGATCTTCTCCAAGGCTTTCTCGGATGCGGCCGACCGCATCATGACGGTCACCGGCTCCACCGCGCGCACCACCACCAAGGTGCTCGGCGGCGTGGCTGTGGTGGCGCTCATCGCGGGCACCGTTATCATCGTGGTGAAGAAGCGCGACGAGCAGAAGAAGGCTGAGGCCAAGCGCACGCAGGAGATTCTCAACACCCCGCTTGAGAAGTTCGGTTCCGACGAGGTGGAGGAGCT
Source organism: uncultured Coriobacteriaceae bacterium (assembly GCA_900555105.1). Lineage (GTDB taxonomy): Bacteria > Actinomycetota > Coriobacteriia > Coriobacteriales > UMGS124 > UMGS124. Next base: position 7,668 of record USJP01000049.1, read on the forward strand.
GGCCAAGAAGTATCAAACCGACGAGGAGAAATCGTCGAAGTCCTCATAGGCATTCATGAGGCTGGGTAAACTAGAGGGCGCCCCCGCGCAAAGGCGCGGGGAACGGGCCTTCTTTTAAAGATGGGAGCAACAATGGGCATTCTCGACCGTTTCACCGACATCATCAAGGCCAACATCAACGACCTTCTCGATAAGGCCGAGGATCCGGCAAAGATGATCGATCAGTACATGCGCGAGCTCACCGACAACCTTGCCGACGTCAAGAAGGAAACCGCCGCCGTCATGGCCGAGGAGGCTCGCGTCGCTCGCGAGGTCAAGGCCAACGAGGTTGAGGTTGCCAAGTACGACGACCTGGCCCGTCGCGCCCTGGCTGCTGGCAACGAGGGCGATGCCCGCGTGTTCCTCGCCAAGAAGCAGGAAGTCGCGAGCAAGGGCGAGTCGCTCAAGGTCACCTACGAAGCCGCTCAGGCAAACGCCCAGAAGATGCGCCAGATGCACGACAAGCTCGTCGACGACATCAGCACACTCAACAGCCGTCGCGAGGCCATCAAGGCAAAGTCTGCCGTTGCTAAGACGCAGGCCAAGGTCAACCAGTTCTCCAGCGCTTCCGACAAGGCCGAGGGTGCCATGGCCGCCTTTGCCCGCATGGAGGCCAAGGCCGACCAGATGCTCGACCAGGCCAACGCCGAGGCCGAGCTCAACGCCGCCGGCACCACCGATCGCGCCGCCGACCTCGCCGCCCAGTACGCCGCCACCGGCAACTCGGCAGCAGTTTCCTGTATTACATATGTGATCGCAGGTATCTTGCAGAATGCAGTCA
>USJP01000050.1 GCA_900555105.1 uncultured Coriobacteriaceae bacterium
GCACTCGCCCGCCTGTGGTGGATTACGCGTTTTGCACCAACATCTTGTTCCAGCACGGGGCTTTCCCCGAGATTTCCTACATCGTGACGCACAGTCGACCCGCATTTGCCGATCGCAACGAGGCTGTCGAGTCCCTGACCGACATGCTCGGCTCTTCGTTGACCCCAGAGGAGCAGGTTGCCCTCGAAGCGTTTCTTGACGAGCACTATGCTGTCGACGAGCACGCCAAATCTGGTCGGGCATATGCCTCCGACGAGCTGCGTGAGGTGCGTTGGGCTTTCATTTCTTGGTAGCAACGGTTCTTAACGGGATTTTAGGAGAGACTATGGCAGAGAAAAAGCCGCTGGTTGGCATCATCATGGGTTCCAAGAGCGATATGCCTGCAATGGAGGCATGCACCAACCAGCTCGATGAGATGGGCGTTCCCTACGAGCTTGTAGTGTACAGCGCGCATCGTACTCCCATGCAGGTTCACGAGTGGGCAAGTACCGCGTCCGAGCGCGGCATGCGCGTCATCATCGCCGCAGCCGGCAAAGCAGCCGCGCTTCCGGGCGTCGTCGCTGCCGTGACGCCCCTGCCGGTCATTGGTGTCCCTATGAAGACGAGCGACCTGGGTGGTTTGGACTCTCTACTTTCCATGGTGCAGATGCCTTCTGGCGTGCCTGTCGCCACGGTCGCCATCGGCGGCGCAAAGAATGCTGCCATTCTTGCGGTGCAGGTCATGGGCGCTTCCGACCCTGCATGGCGCGACAAGATGGTTGAGTACAAGCGCGCGCTGGCGGAGGCGTAAGGATGCGCCGTCTGCTCATGGGCAATCAGGCAATTGCGTTTGCGGCCCTCGAGGCCGGCGTGAATGTTGCCTGCGGATATCCCGGAACCCCCTCGACGGAGATTGTTGAGACCATCGCACAGAATAACCCCCAGGGACAGGTGCATGTCGAGTGGTCGTGCAACGAGAAGGCCGCCATGGAGCTTGCTGCCGGTGTGAGCTACTCGGGGGGTCGTGTGATTGTCACCTGCAAGCAGGTTGGCATGAATGTGGCCGCTGATCCGTTCATGTGCCTGTCGTATGTGGGTACGCGTGGTGGTGTGGTCGTTGTTGTTGCCGACGATCCCGGACCCATTTCCAGCCAAACCGAGCAGGACTCGCGTCAGTTCGCTCAGTTCGCCCATGTCCCCGTGCTTGATCCCGCCACACCTGAAGAGGCTTATCTCATGACGAAGGCCGCCTTCGAGATCTCCGAGGCGCACCACCTTCCCGTCATTCTTCGTCCTACGACGCGTGTCGACCATGGCTGTGCGAGCATCGATGTGCCCGACGACATCTTGTCTCTTCCTTGCCATGAGATGGCTGGTTTTGCCAAATCGCCCGATTTCGTTATCTTCCCCTCTTTGTCTCGCGCTGCCCATGAGCGCATGACCCATGAGCTTGAAGTTATTTCCCAGGAGTTTGCCTCAAGCGAGTTCAACAAGCTCGACGAGTATGTGCGCGACGACTACGAGCTCTTTTTGGGCATAGCATGCTCCGGTGATTCGCGCGGTTATACGCTCGAGGCATTGGAGCGTCTGCAGGCTGCAGCTGCTGCGCAGGGCACCGAGTTGCCGTCGTACCGCTTGCTGCAGGTGGGAACGCCCTATCCTTTCCCCGAGCGTCTTGGCCGTGACTTCCTGCTCGGCCTGTCTGACGCCCTCGTCATCGAGGAGCTTGAGCCCGTCGTGGAGCGGAGCCTTCTCGAGATGACGGGCCCGGTTGCTGCTGATGCCTACATCACTTCGTGCCCCACAACCGTGCACGGCAGGCTTGATGGGACCACTCCGATTTGCGGCGAGTATTCTGCCGACATGCTTGTGCCGGTCATAGCCGAGTTCCTTGGCGTTGCCGAACTTGCCCAGGCGTGCCTGCCCGAAAGCGTCGAGGTTCCCGGCGATTTGGTGCCGCCTCGCCCGGCGGTTTTGTGCGCTGGGTGCCCCCACAGGGCTTCGTTTACGGCTGTCAAGGAAGCTGCTCGTGGCAAGAACGTCGTGTATAGCGGTGATATCGGCTGCTATACGTTGGGATGTGCCAAGCCGCTTCAGACGACGGACACCTGTTTGTGCATGGGCGCTGGCGTGACAGTGGCCCAGGGCCTGCAAACTGCCGCCCATCTTGCCGGCGACGACGAGACACTGCACGTTGGCTTCGTCGGTGACTCGACGTTCTTCGCCTCCGCCATGACAGGCCTGGCAAACGCCGTCTACAACCGCCATCGCATGGTGCTGTGCGTGCTCGACAACGCAACGACGGCCATGACGGGTTCGCAGCCCCATCCGGGCACGGGTGTGACGCTCATGGGTACGCGCTCGAAGCCCATCTCTATCGTTGAGGTTGCCCGTGCACTTGGATGCGACATGGTCGAGGCAGTCGACCCGTTCGATCGCGTGGCCGCCGTTGAGGCTGCAAAGCGTGCGCTTTCCTGCGAAGGTGTGGCGGTGCTGGTGTTCCAAAGCCCGTGCGTGCAGCTCTTCAAGCCGCTTGAGCCTGTGTCGATCACATCTGACTGCCGCGGGTGCGGTCGATGCGTCCGTGCGTTGGGATGCCCTGCGCTCAGCATGAAAAAAGACGGCGATGGGGCGGCCTTCCGTGCCCATGTCGATCGCGCATTGTGCTATGGATGCGACCTGTGCCTGGAGACTTGCGCGTTCGGCGCAATCGAGTCGCCTCGCGCGGAAATGTCCCCGGCTGAAGTCGATGCCATGAGAAGGGGTGCGGCTCGTGGATAACAGCAGGTTTTCGGAACCCTTTAACTGTCTTGTTGTAGGCGTGGGTGGCCAGGGCGTTGTTTTGGCGAGTCGCCTTGTTGCCGCTGCCTGCATGAGGGCGGGCGCGTTCGTGCGCACAGCGGAGACGATTGGCATGTCGCAGCGCGGCGGTTCTGTTGCCTCGCATGTGCGCGCCGCGTCAGATGACGCCGCATTGCCTTCAAGCCTCATCGAGTCTGCCGGCGCCGATCTCATCCTTTCGTTTGAGCCGGGCGAAGCGCTGCGTGCCTATGGGCGGCTCAAGCCCAGCGGTGCCTTGGTCTGTGCCAACAGGGCGGTTGTGCCCGCCTCGTCTTCAGGCTACGACGGCTCGGCGCAGCTTGATTGGCTGCACGCGACGGTCGATTCGCAGCGTCTTGCGATTGTCGACACCTCTGTGCTCGAACAGGAGGGCTTGAGCCCGAGATGCCTGAATGTCATGCTCCTGGGCGCGGCGATTGGTTTGGGTGCGCTTCCGTTTAACTTGGAAGCCCTTCTTGCCGCAATGCGGGAGCTTATGCGCCCCAATCTCGTTCCCATGAACGAAAAAGCCCTGGAACTGGGCACAAAACTAGCTATTCAACGCTGATTGGCCCCTCTTTTAGTGGTATATGGGGATACAATCGGTCAAACGTATCTAAAGGTCACGGGAGCTTCTCATGAATCCTGCCATCGTCATACCGAGCTACTGGTCCAACGAAGAGCGACTCGGCGAGTCGGGCAGCGTTGCCTGCTACGATCACGCCACGCCCATCGATACGCCTGCGCCCCAGCTTGCCGACTGTCTCAAGTCGCTTGAGCAAGTCGCCGGCCTGGGCAGCGTCATTATCTTGGTCGTTGCTTCGCCCGACGTCGAGGAGCGTGCTGTCCATAGGGTGTCCGACATCGCTGTCGCCAGCGGTCTACCTGACGTCGTCATTGTCGACAGCTTCAAAGCCGCCGGACTTCGCGACCAGTATGCACACATGCTGCCTGCCGAGCTTTCTGGCGCAATCGGGCTTGTAGGCTACGGAGCCGTTCGCAACCTAGGCCTTCTCGCCTGCTGTGCTTTAGGGTGCGACGTCGCGGTGTTTATCGATGATGACGAAGTTGTCCTTGACCCCGAGTTCCTGGCACAGGCAGTGTATGGTTTGGGCGCGCAGCCTCGCATGGGAACGCCTGTCGTTGCCAAGTCGGGCTACTTCCTCGACCATCGCAACTCCGCTCTCGCCGATCGCCGTCGTGTGCACTTCTATGACCGCCATTGGTCCAAGCGCCTCGAATTCAACGAGTGGATGACCCAGGCGCTGGCTGGCCCCAGGATTTCGCGCAGCAACACGGTGTGCGGTGGCTGTTTCGCCGTTCATGCCGAGGCATTCACACGCGTTGCCTTCGACGCATGGATTACGCGCGGTGAAGACACCGACTACCTTATCGACCTGCGTGCCTATGGTCTGGACGTGTGGTTCGACAACAAGTGGCGCGTCCGCCACAATCCGCCGCGCCTGTCCGACCGAGCCTTCCGTTTCGAGCAAGACGTCTACCGTTGGATTTACACGCGCCGCAAGATCGAGGTCCTGAATTCCAACATCGACCTGCACAAAATCCTTCCTGAACAGTTCATGCCATACCCGGGTCCTTGGATTGGCCCCGAGCTCGAGACGCGCATTCGCAAGACGGTCAACCTGCGCTCGATCTTCTCTCCCGAGCGTCGCGCCTACATGCAGATTCGTCGTACATGGCGCAAGGATGCCTCTGCATACGCTGAGCAGAACTGCACCAACTACATGCGCTTTCAGACCCATTGGGCCGAGATTGCCGCCCTTGCCTGGCAAAACGAGGCCATGGCGTGCATGTTGCGCGGTCAGGGCATGCTGAACCCCACCGTCGCGGCACATGTTGCGCAGGCCCGTGGCATGGACGTCGCAGATGAGTGCCCGGATCTGGTCATGGAAGAGACGCAGGAGTAGCACGTGCTTGGGTTCGACCTTCTCTCCTTGATTGCCATCTTGGCTTGCGGCGTGCTGGTGGGTGTGCTGTCCGCTATGTTTGGTATCGGCGGCGGCACCATTATGGTTCCCCTTATTCACCTGGTGTTCGGGCAACCTGCTGCTGTTTCCTCCGGCACGTCGCTTTTTGCCATCCTGCCCACGTCTGTGTCGTCGATGATTGCGCGCTTGCACGACGGTACCATCAACTTCAAGGTCGGTCTCGCCATCGGTCTGGCCGGTGCGTGTTTCTCGCCATTGGGTGCCTATGCAGCCAAGGTGCTGCCCGGCGAGATTGCCATGGTGCTCACCGCGGTCTTTATTTTGTACTCGGCTTTCAACATGTATCGCCGTGTATGGCGCACGCGTGCGGGGGCATCTAAACTTGCTGGTGAGAAGGTCGCCCGCCTGGCGTCCGCCCAAGGTCTGCGCTTGTATGGCAGTGCTGCGCTGATGGGCGTCTTTGTCGGGTTCATCTCAGGGTATGTCGGTTTGGGAGGCGGCTTTATCGTCGTGCCGCTGCTCCAGTGGCTTTTTGGCTTCACCATGAAGCAGGCAAGCGGCACCTCTTTGGTGTCTGTGGCCATTTTTGCCGTGCCGAGCTTTGTCGCACACGCCATTCTCGGCAACGTTGCCTGGGTCATCGGTCTTTTGCTCATCGCTGGTTCGCTCTTTGGTTCGCGCTTGGGCGCTCAAATCATTCAGCGTGTCAACGACCGCATGCTGACGCTTCTTTTTGCCACGGTGCTCGTCATATCCGGAGTCATTCTTGCTGGTACTGAGTTTTTGGGGTAAGCGACTGTGAATAAGAAAGACGCCAAAGGCAACCTCAAAGTCCCTGCCTACGGGCGCAGTGCGTTCATTGAGACCGTGATTACCACGATCGTCGCCTTGCTTGTGCTTGTTCTCTTTTACTCGCTTTTGAGTGAGGAACCCAACATTCTTGTTGCCTCGGTGGCGCTTGCCGGTATGGTGACCGTCGCGTTTGCCATTATTCGCTCGTCTTTTTCTCCCGACAAGCTGCGCGCTCAGCAAACGAACAAGACCCTTAGCCTCGCTTCTCAGACACTTGTGTACATGCGCGGTGGCCTGTCGGAGCAGAACTGCCAGGAAGTGTGCAATATCTTGCTTCCCGAATGTCAGGCCATGGCCGTTGCTATGACAGATGACAAATTTGTTTTGGGGTATGCCGGTGCGCATGCCGAAGCGTTCCCCATCGGTAGTGCCATTCACACACCGGCCACCCATCGCGTGCTGGCCTCGCAGACGGTCGAGGTCTTTCGTAGTTCCGAGGCGTTTGCGTCTGCGTCGAGCCCCCTTATTCCTGCCGGAATCGTGGCCCCGCTTGTGGTGCGCGGCGTTTCCGTGGGTACGCTCAAGCTGTATTACGAGTCCGACGTGCTCATCGACGAGACGCAGCGCGCCATTGCCGAGGGTCTGGCGCAGCTGCTTTCCACCCAGCTTTCAATCGCGGAGCTCGATCGACAGGTTGAGCTTGCAACCAAGGCGGAGCTGCAGGCCCTTCAGGCGCAGATCAACCCGCACTTCCTCTTCAATACCATCAACACCATCGCCTCGCTCATTCGTACCGATCCTGCTCGCGCCCGTGTCTTGCTGCGCGAATTCGCGGCGTTTTATCGACAGACGCTCGAAAACTCCAACGACCTCATCCCGCTCGATCGCGAGTTGCAGCAGACGATGAGGTATTTTGCGTTCGAGCAGGCTCGATTTGGCGCCGAGCGCGTGCGCCTCGAGGCTGATATCGACGATTTCGGCGATCTGCGTGTGCCGTCTTTCATCATCCAGCCCATCGTTGAGAACGCCGTGAACCATGCCATGCCGGCGGAAGGCCAGCTCAACATTGATATTTCAATCGAGGAAGCCGGTGATGGCGTCGTCATTACGGTCGCCGACGACGGTGTTGGCATGAGTGAAGAGCAGGCTCGTCGTCTTCTGCAGAATGCATCGGCGTCCGAAAAAGGCACAGGTATCGCGCTGAAAAACGTTGACGCGCGTCTGCGCGCGGTATTCGGTCCGGGTTCAGGAGTAAGCGTCAGCTCGCAGATTGGCAAAGGCACACAGGTCACATTGCTTCTTGTTGGCGCAAATGTTGCGGAAATCGAAGAATAATGCCAAACATTGGTTACAATGCGGCTGATAGCAACGACTGAGCAGCCGGTCCGAGGATGTCACTGGCGCAGTGGAGAGAGGTACGTATGTTGAGGGCAATGATCGTCGACGATGAGGCACCGGCTCGCAGTGAACTTGCATTTCTGCTTGAAGAGATCGGTGACGTCGAGATTGCAGTCGAGGCCGACAATGTGCGCAAGGCTATCGAAAGTCTGAAGGAGCATCGTTGCGACGTTGTCTTCCTCGACATCAACATGCCTGGTGTCAATGGCATGCAGTTCGCCGAAGCTCTTAGCAAGCTGAAGAATCCCCCTGCTGTCGTCTTCGTGACTGCTTACAGTGAGTATGGTGCCGACGCTTTTGGCGTCAATGCCATCGACTACCTCGTCAAGCCCGTCGAGACCGATCGTCTGCGCCAGGCTGTCGACAAGGTTCGAGTACAGTGCGGCCAGGCCACGAAGAAGCCCGCCGTTGAGCGCATCCCCGTGGAGAAGGGCGGCAAGAAGGTACTCGTTCCCATCGACAAGATTCGCTATGTCATGGCAAAGGACGACTATTCCTGCCTGTACACCGACGATGACCACTATCTGTCCACTATCAGCCTCGCCCAGCTTGAGAGCCGTCTGTCTTCCGCGAATTTCTTCCGTGTGCACAGGCGCTACATCGTGAACCTGTCTCATGTGAGCGAGGTCGAGAGCGTCTCGGGTGGAACGCTGCTGCTTACCATGCGCGACGATGGGGAGAAGATTCCTGTTTCGCGTCGCAGGGTTGCGGCGCTCAAAAAGGTCCTCAAGTTCTAGCGTTGGCGGAAGTCATCGTGAACATCGAGAAACACATTCATCAAAACGCCCAGGGCCAGGTGGTCCTGGGCGTTTTGTCTGATACGCATGGCTCACTGAGTGCAGAGGCTTTTCGAGCTCTAGCCGACATGGGCCCGCAGATCATCTTGCATGCCGGTGATATTTGTGGCCAAGACATCCTGCCCCAGCTTGAAATGCTTGCGCCTGTCGTGGCGGTCTTGGGCAACAACGATTACTTCGGGGAGTACGGCTCTTCGGTTACGTCTCGCGCCGACCTCGATATATGCGGCATTTCAATTACCATGACCCATATACCGTCACGCCTGTTAATGGGCACGGCGCGCCTGGGCATTTGCGGGCATACGCATGTTCCGCGTATCGAACAGATGGGGGCCATGACCATTCTCAATCCTGGATCGGTGACGCGCCCCCGGTCTCAAGAGGGACCAACTATTGCACGGGTGGTTCTCGAAGAGAACTATATACGTCAGATTGAAATCATCCCCATTATGAAGAGATAAGCGTATTGCCCGCGTTTTAATACCACCCCAGTAGGGCGTTGAGGGCATCAGACAGATATATAAGCCGATGCAATACCTGTACAAAGAGGCAGGCTTGATTATGTATGCAGAATTTGTGAACGCTGACAATCAAACTTGTCCACTGCTAAAAATGCGCGTATAGTTCACATCCACGCCGCACCGAGTTGTGCGGTCGCGCGAACCCCGAGAACCGGATACTGCGGAAGACGCAGGAGGTCAGACAGACCA
>USJP01000051.1 GCA_900555105.1 uncultured Coriobacteriaceae bacterium
AGGAGCTTGCGGCTGAGATGTCCCAGCTGTTCGACGTGGTGCGCTTGGTCGATCCCATCAGCACGACGGCATACACCATTGAGGACGGCGAGTTTCATGCTCAGCCCGACAACTGTTTCCATGTATGGAACAGGACTGCCCGCTGCGAGAACTGTGTGTCGTCGCGGTGCTTCATGGAGCGCGAGCGGTATTCGAAATTCGAGTTCATCAACAACGACATCTATCATGTGGTGGCCCAGCCCGTGGAGGTTGACGGCAAGAGATACGTGCTGGAGGTCGTTACGGCCTCGAACGATAACGTACTGCTCTCGGCGTTCGGCAACAACGAGTTTGTCGATCGCGTCACCACGTTCAACCGCAAGATGTACACCGACGACCTCACAGGGCTTTCCAACAGGCGTTATCTTGATGAGCGCCTGAACATCCTCATCAACCGTTCGGTTCTCGATGGCACGCCGCTCTCTGTGGTGATGCTCGACATCGATGACTTCAAGGATATCAACGACGGCCTGGGGCATCTTGCGGGCGACAAAGTGCTTTCGCGGGTGGCCGAGGTCTTGCGTGAGGCCCTGGCGCCTACAACCGAGGACATTCTGGCACGCTATGGCGGCGACGAGTTTGTTGCCGCATTGCGAAATGTAAGCGTGGCAGAGCTTGAGTGCCGACTGCGGTCGATTCCACCTATCGATGTCGACGGGGGCATGAGGGTTACCTTCAGCGTCGGTGCATACTACCAGGAGAAGGTCGAGAACTTGGACGCGCAGACTCTTATCCAGCGTGCCGACCGTGCCATGTACGATGCGAAAGCCACAGGCAAGAACAGCTTCGCCGTGGAGGAGTAGCGGGGTTTCGCCAGGTTGCTGGGCCTGCTTGCTTGTGAGGGGGCCAGCAACCTGGGCTTCAGTGTTACGCGCGGTTCTTTGTGCGGCAAGGGCGATTCATCGTGTTTGATCAGCATGCGTACTCATAAAGCCTATAAAGTAACTTGTAAAGTTATATGCCTACTGATAAACTTATTTATCAAGTTTACAAGTCTGGGTTGGGGGTGGCGCAATGCTTGACTTTGCGAATATGGATGATGAGGGGTTCGCGCGGTTGATTGCTTCCATGCGCATAGCGGGGACCGACAGAGTCTCGTGCGAGGTCAAAACGGCGCGTGGGGGTTTGCCTCGCGACATAGGCTCCACCATCTCGGCCTTTGCCAATGGAGCGGGCGGTCTCATTGTCTGTGGCTTGAGCGAAAAGGACGGCTTTATCCCTGTCGAGGGGTTTGATGCTGTCCGCATCCAAGACATGCTCGCTGCATGGTGCGGCGAGCGTATGACTCCTCCGGTTCGTGCGATTATCGATGCGCGGCAGTTCGAAGGAAAAGCCGTTGTGACGGCATATATTCCCGAGATGAGGCCCAAAGACAAGCCGTGCTACGTAAGCGTCTCGGGCAGGTACGCGGGGTCGTATATCCGTATGGCAGATGGGGATTGCCGCCTCTCGTCGTATGAGGTCGACCGCTTCATGGACGAGCATGAGCAGCCCCGCTATGACGCGCGCGCTGTTGGGGATGCGTCGCTTGCCGATTTGGACCCCCGGCTGGTGGCCGGTGTTCTTGCGCGTGAGAGGGCCGTGCATTCGCGAAACTTCGCCCATCTCGATGATGAAACGGCGCTGACAAAGCTTCGCGTGCTTACAAAGAACGAGGCGGGGGAGCTGTGTCCGACGTTGGCAGGTCTTGTGGCCCTGGGCGCCTACCCCCAGGAGTTTTTCCCTCGCCTTTGCGTGGTATTTACGCGCTATCCAGGCAATTCCAAGGCTCAACCCACATCAGACGGGCGGCGTTTTTTGGACATGGCCACGTGTGTGGGATCGATACCGGCAATGGTTCAAGACGCGTTGGGTGCGGTTGGGCGCAATATGCGTACAGGGGCGCGAATCGAGGGGGCGTTTCGCAGCGATGTGCCAGATTACCCGCTTGTTGCGGTGCGAGAGGCCGTGGTGAACGCACTTATGCACCGCGATTATTCCGACGAGGCGCTCGGGACGCCCGTGGCTGTCGACATGTACGACGACCGGATTGAAGTGAAAAACGCGGGCGGACTGTACGGCTGTGTAACAATCCGCTCGCTTGAAAACGCCCCTATAGCGTCCGCCCGTAACCAGTTCTTGTCGGCCTTGTTGGAAAACACGCCTCTGGAGGGTGGCGGGTTCGTTGCGGAGAACCGAGGCACCGGCTATCAGAGCATCTGCCTGGCACTCCAAGAGGAGGGCATGCCTGCGCCGGAGCCGCATGATTCGCCTTCTGCTTTTACGTTGGTTATGCGCCGTCGTAAGGAGGGCGGCCTGTCCGCCGGCGCGCTCCGTCTGACCGGTGTGCCCTCGGGCTCTGCCTGCGGGGGTATTCGCGAGGATGCTGTTGCTTGCGCCAAGGGCTTTGTGAAGCAGGACGAGGTGATCATGAGACTCGACGACTTTATCGTCGAGGTCATTACTATGCGCGGTACGGCGAGCATGGCTGAGCTTATGGAGGAGTCTGGCCGGTCGCGTCCCACGGTTCTTAAAGTCGTCCAGGGTCTTGTTGCCCAAGGGGTCATACGGCCCACTCAGAAGAAGAACAGCCCCTATCAGCGATATGGGTTGGCGTAGTAGGGTCTTGGGGGCATGCTTGGCGATGTTTGCAGAGGGGGGCTTGCTTCGAGGCCCTGCCAGTAAGTTGAGAATTTGTGGGGATGTTTCCAGGCGTTCGAAAGAGGCGCGTGTCGACGGGGTAGTTTAGCGTAATGCGCCTGCTTCGGCATGGCGTCTCTCACATGCATCGTTGGAAGGACAAGCCCAGCCCATGCTCAGCCGATTCTCTGTCAAGCGGCCCTACATTATCGTTGTGGCCGTTATCGTCTCCCTTATTTTGGGCGGCGTGTCCCTCTCCAAGATGAAGACTGACCTGTACCCCGAGATGGACCTGCCCTATCTGGCTGTTATCACCACCGACCCCGGTGCGACCGCCGAGGAGGTGGAGTCCGAAATTACGGATGTGCTCGAGGGCAACCTCGCCACGGTGAACGGCGTGTCGAGCGTTACCTCAAAGAGCTCGGACAACTACTCCATGATCTTCCTGGAGTTTGAGGACGGCACCGACATGGACTCGGCGCTCGTCAAGGTTTCCTCGGCGGTGAACGAGGTCTCCTCGCAGCTGCCCGACGACGCGGGCAGCCCCAATTACATGGAGATCAGCTCCGACATGATGGCCACGGTCTACTTGGGCGTGCGCGATGACTCCAAGGACATCTACGAGCTCACCTCGTATGTCGAAGACAAGATTGTTCCCAAGTTCGAGCGTATCGACGGTGTCGCCGACGTTTCGGTTTCCGGTGCGGTGGAGCAGTCGGTGGAGGTGCGTCTCAACCAAAAGAAGATTGACGCCGTCAACGACAAGCTTGCAGCATATGTTGACGACTCTCTGGCCGATGCCAAGCAACAGCTCGACGATGGCGACGCTCAGCTCGCGCAAGCCCAGTCCGACCTTAACACCCAGCGTGACCAGCTTGATCAGGCGGGCGGACGCGACGTCAACCCCGACGCCTACGCGCAGATCGATGCCGCACAGGCCCAGCTCGACGAGCAGGCGGCCCAGCTCAAGGCTTCCCGCGAGCAGTTCAACGAGCAGCGCGATCAGGCGCTTGCCCAGGCTAACGTCGACGCCCTGGTTGACAAGTCAACGCTGGCCCAGGTTATCTCTGCCCAGAACTTCGCTATGCCTGCCGGTTATGTGAGTGACGCCAACGACGACCAGTGGCTCGTGCGCGTGGGCGAGGGCTTCACCTCGGCAGACGAGCTCTCCGACCTTGTTCTTGCCGACATCGATGGCGTGGGCGAGGTCAAGCTTTCTGATGTGGCCGACGTTACGCTTATCGACAATGCGGGCGAATCCTACATGCGCCTCAACGACGGCAAGGGACTTCTGCTTTCGGTGTACAAGAGCTCGACCGCCTCAACCTCCGACGTGTCGAAGGCTTGCGCCACGCGCATTGCCGAACTCGAGAAGGACAACTCCAGCCTCGAGATCGACGCCCTGTACGACCAGGGCTCCTACATCGAGCTGTTCATCAGCAACATCCTCCAGTCGCTGGTTATGGGCGCGGGCCTGGCCGTCGTGGTCCTTGCTCTGTTCCTCAAGTCGGTGAAGCCCACGCTCGTCGTGGCGTTCTCCATCCCGTTCTCGGTGCTGTGCGCGCTCATTTTCATGTACTTCTCGGGCCTCACGGTCAACGTCCTCACGCTGGGCGGCATTGCATTGGCCATCGGCATGCTCGTGGACAACTCGATTGTGGTGCTTGAGAACATCTACCGTCTGCGTGGCCGCGGCATTCCTCCTGCGCGTGCCGCCGTGCAGGGAGCCAAGCAGATCACGGGCGCCGTCGTGGCCTCCACGCTCACCACGGTATGCGTGTTCCTGCCTGCGATTTTCACTTCGGGCCTTGTGAGCCAGCTCCTCGTGCCTTTTGCGCTCACTATCGCCTATGTGCTTGCCGCATCGCTGCTTGTGGCCCTAACGCTCGTTCCTACGGTTTCCACGTACATGTTCAAGCACATGAAACCCGCCAAGCCGGGCTGGTTTGAGCACCTGCGCGATGCCTATGGCCGCTCGCTTGAGTTCTTCCTGCGCCACAAGGCCCTGCCGCTGTTGGTTGCCGTGGGCCTGCTGGCGTTCTCGGTCGTGGGCGTGTTCAGCATGGGCATCAACATGATGCCCTCGATGTCGAGCAAGACCATCGTTGCCCAGGTGACCATGCCTGAGGGTACCGACAAGGAGACGGCGTGCGCCACGGCCGACCAGGTGGTCGACGCGGTTCTCGATGTCGACGGCGTCGATGTGGTGGGCGCTATGGACGGCAATGCCATGCTGTCGGTCATGTCCTCCGCCGCCGGGTCTACGGGCTCTGACAAATCGTTCAACCATTTCACGCTGTATGTCCAGCTTGACGATACGGTGGAAACCGAGCAGCAGGTCTCGAACATCGTGGACAAGATTGGAAAGAACACGCGCAAGCTCGACTGCGAGGTTCTGACGAGTGCCTCTTCTTCTGACGAGATGAGCTCCATGATGGGGTCGGGCCTGTCCATCACTCTCAAGGGCCCCGACCAGCAGACGCTGCTCGACATGAGCCAGGATGTCATGGACATCGTGGGCGAGGTCGACGGGTATGAGAACATCGACAACGGCATGGAGGACGCGGCCAACGAGCTCCAGCTTAACATCGACCGCAATAAGCTTGCGGAGAAGGGCGTGACGGTGGCCCAGCTCTACCAGGCGCTTTCGTCGCAGATTAAGACCGAGGCGACCTCTGCCGACATCACAGTCAACAACACGAGCGTCTCGGTGACGATTGTTGACGAGACTGACCCCGTCACGAAGGCGAACCTTCTTGACCGCGAGATTACAGCGGGCGACACTACGTTCAAGCTGTCCGACGTTGCCACGGTGACGACGGGCAAGGCTTCGACTTCCATTTCGCACGAGAACTCCGAGCGCACTATGACGGTCACGGCCGACGTCAAGGATGGCGAGAACAACGCCCTGCTCTCTCGTGAGCTGCAGGAGAAGCTTGACGACTATGACGTGCCTGATGGCTGCACGCTTGAGTTCGGCGGTGAGCTCGACAACATTTCGACGATGCTCAGGCAGATGGGCCTCATGGCGGCGCTTGGCCTCGTGCTCATCTACCTTGTGATGGTCGCCCAGTTCCAGAGTCTGCTGTCGCCCTTTATCGTGCTGCTCACGGTGCCCCTGGCCTTTACGGGCGGCTTCTTGGCGCTGTTGCTTGCTGGCCAGCAGCTTGACATCCTATCGCTTATGGGCTTTCTCGTGCTTATGGGCACGGTCGTGAACAACGGTATCGTGTTTGTTGACTACGTCAATCAGCTGCGCCGCGGCGGACTCGACAAGCGCGATGCCCTCGTGGCAACCGGCGTTACGCGCATGCGCCCCATCCTTATGACGGCGCTCACCACCATTCTCTCCATGCTGCCGCTCGTGCTCGGTCAGGATGTGGGCGGCACCATGCAGCGCGGCATGGCACTTGTCGTGGTGGGCGGCATGGCCTACGCCACGTTCATGACGCTCTACATCGTGCCCATCATGTACGACATCTTGTACCGCAAGGTACCCAAGGAGGTCGACCTGGGCGACGAGAACATCGACGACGATCCTGGTGATGCCGCCGCCTACCTGCAGGAGCGCGCCGCACGTTTGGCACGCGAGGCTGCCGAGGCGCCGGAGGTGTCTATCACGCCTGCAGCGCCCGAGGTTCCCGGTGCCACCGGTACTCCTGGGGCGCTCCCGCCGACTGCATAACGTGCGTGGGTGTTGGATGGGACGCACGGTTATTGCGCTGGTGCTTTCCTCGATGCATGGCGAGGGCCATTCTGCTCATAGGTAAGTCAAAAGCCCCGCAGATTGAAACCTGCGGGGCTTTGTTGTAATCGATCTGGTTGATGGTGCTCGGGATGGGCGATGGCTGCAATTTGTGCTTTAACGTTTGGCGTGGGTGATGTATGCGACCTAGGATCTAGCGTTTGGGTTTGACCTTTCCATTTCGCATCTGCATGAGGCCGCCTGTGAGCAAGGGATGCTCCTTGTAGATGGGGCGCAGGGCGCTTGTCTGTCCCCTCGAAAAGCGCGGGTACGAGCAGTCGCAATGAGACCCCCGTTACTTCGCCTTAAGCAGGCGCTCCAGTTCGAGCTGAAGCTCGTCGCGGCTGTGGACGTTGGCCTTCTCGTAGACGTGGCGCACATGGGTCTTGGTGGTGCTGTTGGCCACACCGAGCTTCTTGGAGATGTAGCCCACGCTCTTGCTCTGATAAAGAAGCACGGCAACTTGGGCCTCGCGCGGAGAAAGGGCCAGCATGGATGCGACGCGCCCCGTCTCCTCCGGGTCGAAGCCAAGCTGGGAGTCGTCACTGGCCGTCGGGGCTTGCGTGTCGGCCACATGCGCTGCTGGTGCCATGACGCCGGCGACGGTGGTATAGGCAGCGCTTCGGTCGGCCGACCTGCATGTGAGACTGCTTGCCTGCCAGAAGAAATCCGCCACGACGATAGCGGCCACGAGGGCGAAGGCGCGGTTTGCATCGGCTATGGGCAGTGCGCCAAACACGACTTTGCCCAGCATCATGCCGGTGCCGGCTGAGGCACCGATATGCAGCAGGCGCAGGGCGATGGATCGTATTGTGGCGCTGCGCGGGCCGCCGTATCCAAAGCGGAACATGAGAAAGAGCCAGATAACGAGCGAGCCGCATCCTGCGAGGAAGAAAGCAAAAGCATTGCCAACGCCCGCAAGAGCCCCCAAGCACAGTGAGAACACGACGAGCGGAACAGCCGCAATGCGAAGGATGTGCATGTTGCCGCCAAAGGGAAGAAGGCAGCAGAAAAGCAGGATGGCGAGTAAGCCGGCTCCCTGCTCGACCTGAGGTCCGCCGAAACCCAATGCCGAGAAACCAGCGCCGAACAAGGCGAGCGCAAGCGTTACAGCGATGGCTTGAGGCAGGGGGGGATGCACTTTAGGAGAAGAGTCCGCGTTTTCGGCGGCGCTGGGCGGCTCGTTTCCCAAGTCCACGAACAGGGGAGGACAAGTGAGCAAAGGAAACAAGTAGCTCACGACGCCGGCATGGGGCACAACGGAAAAGAAGGTGTACGTCAGGTACGCAATGCCGAATGCTCCCGCAAGCTTCGCGACTTCGCCTGCGGCCTCGCTTGCCTGGTCTACCCAAAGCCAAAGAACCAGCAGGCATGCAGATGAACACCCAGCCAGGGCAGATCCAAGGAGCAAGAGCTCGGCAGAGCGCTGCTGTTCGGCAACCAGCAGAACGATCCACGCCGCTTCAAGGGCGATGCCGCTGCCAACGCACCATGCGCGTCGAGCGCGGCGGCCCCATGGGCGAAGGGGAAGCGTCACAAGCGCAAGGAGCGCTCCGAGCATGCAGGCAAGATAAAAAGACGAGGGGCTTACGATGGGCGCTGCATAGGGTGCGTGGGCGAGTAACATGAGAATTGCGAGAAACAGCGGAGAAGCGGGCAGAGACCAGTGGAGGAGATGGGCAACCGCACTTGAGAGACGTGGATCGGTAGACATATTGTGTCCCCCTTTGAGTAAACGGTGCGGGTGATGGCCGGGATGAGGCGTCCTGCGCACTCAGTTAGTCTCCAGTATACGCGGAAGAAATCTTTTCGTAATAGATGCAAAGTGTACGGGGCACTAGGGTACGTGATTACCTTAAAAAATGCCTAAAAACCAGCTAAAAGTACGTATCGAAAAGTCAACACCCATCGGTTCAGCCATCCTCATCCCCCTCAAAAGTGGATGTGGGGCCGATGCCCTCGCGTCGTTTTGGCGAGGGCGCGGGCGATGCGCGGCGGTTGCGGCCCGGGCTATAACTCGAGTCGTCGAAGGCGCCCGGCGA
>USJP01000052.1 GCA_900555105.1 uncultured Coriobacteriaceae bacterium
TGTTGGTGCGTACCCCGACTACAAGATTCACGTTCACACCGACCGTCCCGACCATGTGCTCGATCACATGCTCGCCATCGGTCAGATTTTCAACGTCTTCATCCACAACATGGATATGGAGGCCCACGAGCGCACTGAGAAGATCGCTCAGGACAAGGCCGCCGAGGCTCCGGTCAAGCCGCTCGGCGTCATCGCTGTGGCTGCCGGTTCCGGTCAGGCTGAAATCCTGCGTTCCCTGGGCGTCGACGTCGTCGTCGAGGGCGGCCAGACCATGAACCCCTCCACCGCAGACATCCTCGCCGCCGCCAAGCAGGCGCGTGCCGAGCAGGTCATTGTGCTGCCCAACAACGGCAACATCATCATGGCTGCGCAGTCTGCCGCCGCAGCCGCCGACTTCCCTATGGCGGTCGTCACCACGCGCAGCGTCCCTCAGGGCTTCTCGGCGATGTTCGCCTTCAATCCGACTGCTTCGCTCGAGGACAACGCTGCCGCCATGGCCGAGGTCCTGCCCGGCGTGCATGACGGCGAGATCACCCATGCCGTGCGCGATTCGCAGACGGTCAACGGCGACGCCATCCACTCCGGCGATGTCATCGGCCTTGTCGACGACAAGGTGACCTACGTCGGCTCCGACGTCTGCGACATGTGTGTCGAGATGGTCAAGGCCATGCAGGCTGACATTGAGGGCGACACTCTCACCATCCTTGCGGGTCTCGACATGCCCCAGGACGAGTTCGAGGCCCTGGTTGAGCGTCTCGAGGACGCCGTGCCCGACCTCGACGTCGACGCCCATCGCGGCGAGCAGCCTCTGTATCCCATCGTGCTTTCCATCGAGTAGCCCGCTCGGCTCTCGTGTTCAGACGTATATGAGTTGCGCACAGGCCGTCTCATCCGCCGACCGTCTCAAGCAGACGGCGGGTATGGGGCGGCCCGTGTCGTTTATCCGTGGTGTAGGGCCCGCCAAGGGTGCCCTGCTGGCAAAAATCGGTGTGCGCTCGGTCTTCGACGAACTTATGGCAACCCCTATGCGTTACCTCGACTTGAGCCAGCTCGTGGATGTGGCGCATGCTCGTGTGGGCGACCAGGCGAGTTTCGTGGTGCATGTCGACAAAGTCGAGCTCAAGCGCCCCCGTCCCCGTGTGACGGTGGTTGAGCTGTCGTGCTACGACGATACCGGCGTCGTCATGGTGTGCTTTTTCGGGCAGCCCTGGCTTGCCCAGAAGTTCGCTGAGGGTCAGACGCTGCTTCTTTTTGGCAAAGTGAGCTTTGGATATGGGTTCAAACGCTTGAATTCGCCTTATTGGGAGGCGCTCGAGGGTGACGGCCCTGGGTTTGCCTGCGCATGCGCCGGGCATCCTATGCTTCCCGTCTATCACGCCACCGAGGGGCTCACAGGTCAGTGGCTACGCAGGCTGTCGTCGGAGTGTTTGACGGCTTTCCCCGATGCGCTGGCCCCCTGGCCCGCCGCTGTGCGGGCGCCGAGGCGCCTTATGCCACTCTCGCGTGCTTTGCGTGCGATGCACTACCCCTGCGATGGGGACGACGCCGAAGCCGCCCGCCGAAGGCTCGCCTTTGACGAGGCCGCCTTTCTCCAGGTGGCGCTGCGTGCCCGCCGTGACGTGCGCGTTATGGGAGTCAAGCCTGTCGAGCATGTGGTGGACGGCCCCCACGAGCGTGCCCTGCGCGCCGCTTTGCCGTTTGCCCTTACTGCCGACCAGCAAATAGCCGTTGACGAGATTCTCCTCGATATGGCAAGTCCACAGGCCATGAGCAGGCTGCTTTTGGGAGACGTGGGCACGGGCAAGACCGCTGTGGCGACCTTGGCCCTGGGGGCCGTGGCCGATTCAGGCGGCCAAGCTGCCCTCATGGCTCCCACGACCGTGCTTGCCCAGCAGTACGCCGACAAGGTGGGGCCCCTGCTCGATTCGGCGGACATCACCTGGGCGCTGCTCACGGGCGCTACGCCCAAGGCGCAGAGGGAGTCCATCCTCGCCGATCTTGCCCAAGGCCGTGCCTGTGTGCTTTTCGGCACGCATGCGGCCCTTTCCGAGGATGTCCGCTTCAACCGCCTCACGCTTGCCGTTATTGACGAGCAACAGCGATTCGGCGTGAACCAGCGCAATGCGCTGCGTGAGAAGGGTCGCGGGGCCGACTTGCTCATCATGAGTGCCACCCCCATTCCGCGCACGATGGCTCTGGCACTCTATGGCGATCTTGACCGCAGCTACTTGCGCACTCGCCCCGTGAAAGGCGCTGGTATCACCACCGAGGTCATCGCCAAGCGCAATCGTGCCGATGCCTATGCCGCTATGCTTGAGGAGATCGCTCAGGGTCGCCAGGCCTATGTGGTCTGCCCCTTGGTGGGTGCCCCGGCGGGGGAGGGCGACGAGCCCGACCAGGCGGCTCTCGAGCTTGAGGCGGGCGAGGACCCCAGCGACCCCCAGGCAGCTCAAAAGGTTGCCCGCTCCCTTGCCGGCAGCGTCTTTGGGGCCTATGAAGTGGGGCTTCTTACCGGTCGCATGAAGCCCCAGGAAAAAGCCCGGGTTATGGCTGATTTCAAGGCGGGTACGATTCAGGTGCTCGTCTCGACCACCGTCATCGAGGTCGGTGTCGACGTCCCCAACGCAACGGTCATGCTCATCGAGGACGCGGAGCGTTTTGGCCTGGCACAGCTCCATCAGCTGCGCGGCCGCGTGGGGCGAGGCAAGTACCCTGGCCATGTCTTCCTGTGCACGAGCGCCACTTCGGCCAATGCCAAACGACGCATGAAAGCGCTCGTCGAGACATCCGATGGTTTTGAGCTTGCCGAGCAGGACCTGCAATTGCGCCGAGAAGGCGATATCATGGGCGTCCGCCAGTCGGGCGAGGTCTCGCTTCGCTTTGTGGACCTTGCCCGCGACGCGGACCTTTTGCAGGATGCGCACGACCTGGCATGCGACATGCTCCAGGCGGATCCTCTCATGCAAGACCCATGCCATGTTCCCATCAAAGCGGAGGTCGTCGCGCGATATGGCGACGTTTTCCGCGACGTAAGTGGAGGTTAAGTTGATGACACCCACTGCTATTGCCGATGCGGCATCCCAGACCCCCGCACCCCGGCGGTTCCTCGTGCCCGGCACGTTCGACCCCATCACGCGCGGCCATCTTGACGTCATCGAGCGCGCAAGCAGGCTCTGCGACGAGGTGATCGTCGCGGTCGCCGAGTCCAAGCACAAGCGGGGGGGCACCGCCTTCACCCTTGAGGAGCGCGTGCAGCTTGTGCGCGAGGCCACGGCTCATATGCCCAGCGTCTCGGTCATGCCGTTCCAAGGGCTTCTCGTGACGTTCGCGCGCTCGCTGGGCGGCGTGACGGCGGTGGTCAAGGGGCTTCGCCTCACGACTGACTTCGAGTACGAGCTGCAGCAAGCCAACCTCAACTACCGCATGGCCCCCGAGCTCGAAGAGATTTTCGTCATGGGCGGTGCCGACTACGGCTACGTCTCGAGTTCGGCCGTGCGAGAGATAGCGGAGTTGGGCGGCGACGTCGCACAGTTTGTCACGCCCAATGTCGAAGCCGCGCTTCGTCGACGTTACCCGTTGAATGGCTGATATTTCACAGCCTGCCCTTAAAGCGCGGCCTATCTTCTGCTATTCTTAGCTGCTTGAAGATAGGCAATCCGCGTCCATGCGTTAGCCGCCCATGCGTTAGCAACACGTCGCCATCGGAGGACATCCCATGCCCGGTACTGAAATTGAAGCCTTCATTGAAGAGCTGGAAGATCTGATCAACAACGCCAAGTCCCCCCTGTCCGGCGGCGGTTCCAAGAAGATCATCGAGGCAGACACGGCGTATGCCATCCTCGATGACATCAAGCGCTCGCTGCCCGAGGAGTTCCAGAAGGCGCGTCGCATTCTGCGTGAGCGCGACGAGATCATCGAAGAGGCCAACACCCAGGCCAACCACACCATCGACGATGCCAATGCTCAGGCGTCCATCATGGTCAGCGAGCAGGAGGTCGTGCGCCTAGCCAACAACATGGCCGCCGACATCAAGCGTCACGCTGAGGAAGACGCCCGTGACACCCGTTACTGGGCCGAGGGCGTTGCCGACAAGACCCTCGAGCAGCTCCAGAACCAGCTGCACGTCGTCATCGACATGGCCTCGCATCTGCTTGACCAGACCCAGGAGTGCCGCAACCTGCTGACTGGCGTGGCTCAGGCTGACGAGCCGGCCGAGTACCAGGACGACCGCGATGTCCAATAAGCTTTCCTTCCCTCAGGTCAAGCTTTCCATCGAGAGCGGCCTGGCGAGTCCCGGCGACACGATTTCGGTGCAGGACACTATTGATGTCGACGCCTTCTCCATCGGTGGGCGCGACCTCAAGGTGAGCGATGGCATCTCGTACGATATCGTGCTCACCAATACCGGCGACGGCATCCTCGCCACGGGTATGGCCCGCTTTGAGGCGGACACGGCGTGCGACAGGTGCCTCGGTCCCGCTCACCTCGACGTTAATGCCGAGATTTCGTGCTATTACCTGCACGAGGAGCCTGAAGACGAGGTGGAGGACGAGAGCGATTTCGGTCTCATCGACGCTTCCGACGGCACGGTGGACCTCGGCGAGGCTATCCAGGGCGGCCTTGCCATGGAAATCCCCTATGTGATCACCTGCACCGATGACTGCAAGGGCCTGTGCCCGCAGTGTGGCGCCAACCTCAACGACGGTCCGTGTGGCTGTGTCATCGTGCATGACCCCGACTTCGATCGACCCAACCCCTTCGCGGCACTGGCTACCCTCAAGTTCGATGATGCCGAGGCTGCCCACGATGTGGACGACCTCGAGGATGTCCTCGATGACGACTCCGACGATTTGGACGACGAGGAGTTCGAAAAGGAGTGGGAGAGCCGCGAGGCGGAGCAGGGTGAGCCCCGCTAGGTGTGAAGGGGCTGCGCAGGTTCTTTTGACCTTTTGAACGTATGGACTTTTGTGTTATTATAACCAACCGTGCAATGAGCAGTTCGCCCTCCCAGGGGGAGGAGCGAGTTTTAAGAGAGGTACACGATGGCAGTTCCCAAGCGTAAAACCGGTCGTAGCAAGACTCGTTCGCGTCGTGCCGCGAACACCAAGGTCCAGACGATGCAGACCTGCATCTGCCCCCAGTGCGGCGCCGCTAAGCTCCCTCACCGCGTTTGCCCCACCTGCGGCACCTATAAGGGCCGTCAGGTCATCGCAGTCGACTAACGACTATTTCAGGGTTTGCCCAAAGGCCGGCGTTCGCATCTGCGACGTCGGCCTTTTTTGTCCCTTTTCATTTCAAACGAAAGAAGGAACATGAGCGCAGAAGACATGAAGGATGCAACCCTTACCTGTGTGTGCGTCGACGCCGCTGGTGGCGACCGTCCCGTGAGCTGTGTGCTCGAGGGCGTCGCGCTCGCCCTTGAGGCCGATGAGAACCTTAAAGTTGTTCTCACCGGCCCCAGTGACGAGATCGTCCCCTTCGCTGAGGCCCATGAGCGCTGCGAGGCTCGTCCCACAACGCAGGTCATTGCCATGGAAGAGCATCCCGTGCAGGCGGTGCGTTCCAAGTCCGACTCCAGCATCGTTGTCGGGTGCAAGCTCGTGCGCGAGGGTGTGGCCGACGGCTTCTTCTCCGCCGGCTCCACGGGTGCCGTCATGACTGCGGCGGTGCTGGGCATCGGCCGCATCAAGGGCATCGACCGTCCGGCGCTTACTGCCGTGCTGCCCGGCCCCAAGCCCACGGTCTTCCTCGACCTGGGTGCCAACGCCGACTGCAAGGCCGAGAACCTCGTTCAGTTTGCGCAGATGGGCCTTGCCTATGCGCGCATTGTCCTGGATGTCGACGAGCCGCGCGTGGCGCTGCTCAACAACGGCTCAGAGGAGACGAAGGGCTCCATGTTTGCCCAGCAGTGCCATGCCCGTCTGAAGGAGACCGTGCCTCAGTTCGCCGGCAATGCCGAGGGTAACGACCTGCTTGCAGGTGCCTTCGACGTTATCGTGACCGACGGCTTCACGGGCAACACGGTCCTCAAGGGCCTCGAGGGTATGTCTAAGTTCCTCATGGGCACTATCATGGGTGCCGCAAAGGCAGATCCCGCCCTCGCCGCTGCGGCTGGCGCTCTCAAGCCTGTCTTCGGCAAGGCCAAGGACGCCCTCAGCGGCGACAAGTACGGTGGAGCCATCCTGCTCGGCGTCAAGGGCGTCGTTGCCATCGGCCACGGTGCCACCTCGCCCCAGACAGTCATGAACGGCACGCTGTGCGTCGCTCAGGCCGCCCGTGCTCAGTTCGTCGACAAGATCGCGCAGAGCTGCGGTCGATAGGGAGGCGCCTGTATGTCTACCGTTAACGAAAAGCTTCACTTGGCCCAGCAGATTCTGGGCTATCAGTTCATGGACACCCAGCTTCTGCGCAGCGCAATCACGCACCCCTCTGCCGTGGAGAACAAGCCGGTCACCGCAGGCTATGAGCGTCTTGAGTTTCTTGGCGACTCGGTCGTGGGCTTTTTGGTTGCCGACGAGATCTACCGCAAGTTCCCCGACATCGACGAGGGTGGTCTCACGCGTCTCAAGGTGTCCATCATCTCGGGCGAGACCCTCTCGAAGGTCGCCCATGAGCGCGGCTTCGAAAACATCATCATCATGGGCCTTTCCGAGAAGGGTACGGGAGCCCGCGGCATGCATTCTGCCTTGGAGAACGTCTATGAGGCTGTAACGGGCGCTATCTTCATTGACGGCGGCCTCGAGCCTGCCAGGCGTTGGGTGCTCGACACACTCGGCCCCCTCATGGTTGCGGGTCGTGCGCTTCCCAAGGAGAACCCCAAGTCGCTGCTGCAGGAAAAGACCCAGGCACAGTTCCGCGAAGCTCCTCGCTACGAGCTTATCAGCGTGGGTGGCCTGGCTCATGTTCCTGTGTTTACCTGCGATTGTCTGCTCGGCGAGCGTCATGTCGGGCGCGGCGTGGGCTCCTCCAAGAAGGAGGCCGAGGCTGCGGCCGCCCAGGAGGCGCTCAAGAACCTCGGTTACGTCAAGGTTGCAGGCGCCGACGAGTCTCCTGTCGTCGAGGGGCTTGACGCGCAGGGCGATGCGAGCCCTACGGACGGGGAGTAGCCGGTGTATCTCAAGTCGCTCACCCTCAAGGGATTCAAATCGTTTGCAGACAGGGCGCATATGGTGTTCGAGCCGGGACTCACGGTTATCGTGGGCCCCAACGGCTCGGGCAAGTCCAACGTCAGCGACGCCATCCGCTGGGTCCTGGGCGAGCAGAGCGCCAAGCAGCTGCGCGGCGCCGCGATGGAGGACGTGGTCTTTGCGGGCTCCTCGGCGCGCAAGCCGGTGGGCATGGCCGAGGTTGATTTGACACTCGACAATTCCGATCACGTGCTGCCCGTCGACTTCGAGGAGGTCGTGGTCACCCGCCGCATGTACCGTTCCGGCGAGAGCGAGTACCTCATCAACGGTGCTCCTGCCCGCCTGCTTGACATCACCGACATCCTGCACGACACGGGTTTGGGCAAGGAGACGCACTCCATCATTGGCCAGGGCAAGCTCGACTCCATCCTTGCCAGCAAGCCTGAGGAGCGCCGCGCCCTCATCGAGGAAGCGGCGGGCATCTCCAAGCACAAGCGTCGTCGCGAACGTTCGCTCAAGCGTCTGGAAAGTATGGAGAGCCACCTGCAGCGCGTCCTCGACGTGCAGAAAGAGGTCTCCCGCCAGCTCAAGCCCCTGGAGCGCCAGGTTGACAAGGCCAAACGCGCCTCGGAGATTTCCGAGCGCGCTCGAGAGCTGCGCTGCATCCTCGCTGTGGACGACCTGCGTCGCCTGCAGGCCCGCTGGGACGAGGTGCAGCGTGCCGAGCGCGAGCGTTCCTCGGAGCGCGACGTGACCAACGCCGTTGTGGCTCAGCGCACCCAGGAGCTCGACAACCTGCGATTGCTGCTTGAGGAAAAGGGCATCTTCGCCGGCGACCTGTCTGAGCAGCGCCGCCGTGCCCAGCTTGTCTGCGAGAAGCTCGAGGGCTCGTTGCGCCTTCTCGACGAGAAGGGCCGCAGCATGGCTCAGCGTACGAGCCAGCTCTCCTCGCTTGTGGCTGACGACGAGGCCCGCGGCAAGCAGATTCTCGAAGAGTGCGAGCGAGCTCGTGTCGACTACGACGAGGCCATGGTGGCGCTCAAGACGCTGCGCGAACGTTCCAGCGAGACGAAGCAGGCGGTGGATGCCGCGCGTAAGGTGCGACGCAAGGCCGAGGAGGAACTCGACCGCGCCCGTTCAAACTACCGTGCCACACAGCGCGATCGCGACATGTGCGCCGTGGCGCTTGCCAAGGCTCAGGACGCCGTGAAGAACGCCGAGGTACAAGACGGAATCTTTGCCACGC
>USJP01000053.1 GCA_900555105.1 uncultured Coriobacteriaceae bacterium
TGATTGCTTGCTCGGTGGTCTTGTCCACGGCGGAGAAGGGGTCGTCGAGCACGTAGAGGGAACGTTTGCGGGCGAGTGTGCGCGCAAGCGCCAAACGTGCCTGCTGGCCGCCGGACAGGCGCACTCCGCCCGCACCCACGAGCGTGTCTGCGCCCTGGGGCATCGCGGCGACCTCCTCGTCGAACTGTACCAGGCGCAATGCGGCCTGCACGTCCAGGTTCTCGCCCAGGCAGACGTTGGCTCGCACCGTGTCGCTCAGAAGCTCGGGGTCGTGGCCCAGGTATCCCACCGACTGGCTGAGTTCCCAGGCAGACATCGCGGCCAGCTCGGTCTCGCCCAGGCAGATGTTGCCCTCGTAGGTCTGCTCGCACAGGAACATTTTGCCCAGCGTTGACTTGCCGCCCGCCACCGGCCCGGTGACGCCCACGATCTGCCCAGGCTCAGCATCGAGGTTCACGCCGCGCAGGGCGAATGCACCCTCGCCGCAATATGCGAGCCCGGCGGCACGCAGGTGCAGCCCGCGGGGCGCATGCAGGTCGAGCGCAGTCGTCTCGTCCCATTCGATTCGCGGTTTGAGCAGGGGTTTTATGCGTGCCCAAGAGACCTGGGCCTTCTGTACGGCGTTGAAGAGCTTGGCGCAGTGCGACGCTTTGGTCGCGAAGCGCGCGAAGCACGAGAGGAACGCCGTGAACGAGGCGATGTCCCAGGCGGTCCAGCCCGTTCCCGCCACGTTGCGGGCGCCTAACCATACGATGAGGACGCATCCCGCCATGGAGACGGCCTTGTACACCGGCATCATGACGTTTTCCCAGATGCCGGCCTGGGTGGCGCAGCGCTCGTAGTCGTCGAGGCGCTCCTCGTAGCCTTGCGCGCGCATGCCCGAAAGGCCGTATCGGCGGTACAGCAGGGCGTTTTCCACCTGGTCGATCGTGGCGTCGCTCAGTTTGCCCGCACTTGCCTTCGAGAGCTGGTTGGCGTGGTACACGCGCGTCTTGAGCCGGCCCGCCAACCAGTAGGCGGGCGGTGTGAAGAGGCAGCTCAGAAGCGCAAGCCTCCAGTCGAGTGTGAGCAGCAGACACAGGTAGGCCACCATGGCGACGCCCGTGTCGAAGACTTCCGTCGTGACCTTGCGCATGCCCTCCACCGCGGCGTCCACGTCCGAGACAGCCTTGGTCATGAGGGAGCCCGCGCTGGTTGCGGCGAGGTCGGCGCGCGGGCTATGGACGATGTTGTTGTAGAGCGTGCCGCGCATGGAGCGGGCCGTGTCGTTGGCAAAGCGCCGCACGTAGAAGCGCTTCACGGCGCGCATGCCTTGTACCAGGGCGATTACGGCAAGGTAGATCGCCGCTAGGGCCAGCATGCCTTGCAGGGTGCCGGAGCCCTGCACAATGTCGAGCAGGTGCTGGACCATCAGTCCCTCGAGGTAGGGGCCCAGTGCGAGGCCTGCGTTGTACACAACGCCGCTCACGGCGACGATTGCGATGGTGGGGGCGCTGCGCCTGAAGTAGGTCGCGACGCGGTCGGGTGAGTAGGCTCTCATTGCTTCTCTCATCTTGGTGTGCCGAACGTCCCATTGTATCGCGGCGATAACCATTTGTCGGGTGGCTCGGTTGCATATGCAACCGACATATGGACGGCGCTCTGCCACGATTGCCTGGCTTTGAGGGAGCCTATTGGGAGGGCATGTGGATTCATCCGAAGAAGTGGTCGAGCAAAACAGCCCGGCCGTACCACAACGCCAGGCCAGCGAAAAGTGCCGACGTGCATACGCGCACACAAAGCTGACCCGGGTCATTATCAGCGTCATCGGCGTCGTCACGATACTTGGGTCGTTACGTTAGAGGAGCTGTGCAACCAGCATGAGATCAGCTTCAGGGAGAGCAAGTAAGTTCTGACAAGCCAGATAACCACGTGCGGGGCCTGCGGCTAGCGGGTCCCGCACGTGCTATGTGTACGCACGGGTGTGGCCACAGGCCACTGTTTGGAGGACATGCATGAGGGATCATTCTAAGCACATCGAGCTTGACCGCGAAGATGCGGTGGCGGCCATTCTTGCTGCCTGCGATTTCCATCCGGCGCATGAGACCGTGCCGGTGGATGAGGCGTTTGGGCGCACGCTCGCCGCAAACGCCCTCGCACAGGTGACGCTGCCCAACTGCCTGACCTGCAACATGGACTCGGTGGCGCTTCGTTGGAGCGACTTCGAGGGGCTCGAGCCCGGCGAGGTCCCCGACATCTCCGGCTGGACCCGGGGCGTCGAGTGGCAGTTCGCGAACACGGGCGTAGGCATGCCCGAGGGCTTCGACACGGCTGTGTGCATTGAGAACGCCCAGGTAAGCGACGATAACCAGACGCTTGAGGCCATCCTTCACGCACCGAGTGCCCGCTATGCCGGCACCTCTCCCGCCGGCAGCCGCATGCATGAGGGCGACGTCATCGTAAGCGCGGGCACCCTCGTGACGCCTGCTGTCGCCGCCGCCCTGGCAGGCGCGGGTCTCACCGAGTGCGAGGTCCTTGCAAAGCCCAAGGTCGTGTTCATCCCCACGGGCAACGAGCTCGTGGCCCCCGGCGCCGAGCTCGGCCGCGGCAAGAACATAGAGTCGAACAGCCTCGTCATCAAGGGCAAGGCCATGGCCTGGGGCGGCGAGTGCAAGGTGTACCCCATCGTGCCCGACAAGCCCGACATGATCGAGGGCGCCCTTCACCGTGCGTGCGCCGAGGCTGACATCGTTGTGCTCAACGCCGGTTCCTCCAAGGGTTCCGACGACTGGGCGATGGAGATTCTCGACAAGATCGGCCGCGTCATCAACCACGAGGTTTCCCATGGCCCGGGCCATCACTCCAGCTACGCCGTGGTGGACAACACGCCCATTGTGGGCATCAGCGGCCCCGCCCTGGGCGCGACTTTCACGACCGACTTCTACTTGAAGCCCGTCATCGACCTGTGGTACGGCAGGTCCACGACGCCGCAGCACGTGACCGCGCGCCTGGCGGCCCCGTTCGCCGACCTGTTCTCGGCGCCCAAGCAGAAGGACAAGCGCGCCGGCGAGCTTCGCCCCGCCTTTGAGCGCACCACGCCGTTCCACTCCATCCGGCACATCGTGCTGAGGCAGGCCGAGGACGGCATCATCGAGGCCACGCCGCTCAAGTTCAAGCCTGGCGTGGTCCAGGCCGAGACGGCCGCCGGCTATTATCCGCTTGCAAACGGGTGCGGCCATGTGCCGCCGCAGGTGGGGGACATGATCGAGATCGAGCTGAGGGGATAACACATGCAGGCAGAAAGTGGACTTGACTGGAACGAGCTCTGGAAGCAGCGCGCCAAGTGCGAGGAGGGTCTCGAGAACGAGGCCTACTGGGACAAACGCTCCCAGAAGTTCTCAGCCACGTGCGCCCGAAGCGGCTACGCCAACGACTTCCTCGGGCGCGCCGGCGTGCGCCCCGGCGAGACGGTCATCGACATGGGTTGCGGCACGGGGTCGCTTGCGCTGCCCCTTGCCAACGAGGGCGTCAACGTGGTGGCGTGCGACCTTTCGAGTGGCATGCTGGGCAAGCTTCGCGAGCAGGCCGAGGCCGACGGGGTCATCGACAACCTCGACATCCGCAAAGTGAGCTGGCTTAACTCCTGGGAAGACCTGCCTATGGCCGACGTCTTCTTCGCTTCCCGCTGTTCTCGCGCGACCTGCGCGAGACGCTGCTCAAAATGGAAGCCCACACGCGCCGCCGTGTGTGCATCGCCGTCTCCACGAGCTTCTCCCCGGGCCACGACCACGAGATGCTCAAGGCCATTGGCCGACCCGAGCCCAACCAGTCCGAGGCGACCTTCATCGTGAATCTCCTGCTTGAGATGGGCCGCCTGCCCGAGCTGTCCTACATCCTGCACAACAGGCCCGTCTTCGGCGAGACCATTGAAGAGGTGCGCGCGAACTACGAGCGCGAGGACGGCCCCTTCACGCCTGAGGAAGAAGCCCTGCTTGATGCCCACATTGCCAAGCATTACAGCATGGGCGTCGACGAGGAGGGCAACCCCGTTGTGCTGCGTGACTACCGCCACCGCAACGAGTGGGCGTTCATCTCTTGGAACCTGTAGCGAGCGATTTGGAGACATGCGATGATTGACGTCAATTCACCCAACCGCTGGTACCTCTACGACGCCCTCATCGAAGGCGTGCCAGAGGACGTGCTGGTGACGCGCTCGTGCCTGGGTGCGAACTGGTCATATGTCGAGGCCGAGTGCGGTATGGGCGTCGCCATGACGTGCACGGGCGGTGGCCGTGCCATCGACAAGGCGCCGCTTGTGGGCCGTTCCCTGCGCGAGGTGGCGGCCCTGTCCAAGTCGTGGAACTTCGCCGAGGCGACGCTGGGCGTGGCGGCCCTCAACGCCTGGTACTCGCGTCGCGAGCTCATCGAGCCGTACGGCGCGGTGTTCGACGACATGGGCGAGCTGCCCGAGGGCGTGGAGCGTCGCGCGGACGCCTTCGCCATGTATGCCGAGGAGATGCCCGGCAAGCGCGTTACCGTGGTGGGCCACTTCCCCCATGTGGAGCGCATCGCCAAGGCTCGCGGCGGCATCCTCACCGTGCTCGAGCGCAATTGCACCGACGACCTCGACACGCCCGACCCGGCCTGCGAGTACATGATTCCCGAGCAGGACTACCTGTTCATGACGGGTGTCACGTTCACGAACAAGACCATGAATCGCCTGCTTGAGCTGGCACGCATGGGCAACAAGCCCCATACGGTGCTCGTCGGTCCCAGCGTGGTGCCCTCGCCTGTCTTCTTTGACCTGGGCGTTGAGTGCTTGGCCGGCAGCGTCGTCGTGGATCCCGAGGGCGTGCGCGCCCTCGTCGAGCGTGGATCGGGCCAGCTCTTCGGCACCTCGCTGCTCATGTTTGACTGCTTCTCCCCCGCCAGTGGCCGCAGGTCGGAGAGCGAGCGGAGAGTGGAATGGGCCTGCCTGCCAGGATTTGGCGGGCAGGCCCATTTTTTTGTTGCAGTGAGCTTTGATTTTTAGTCATGAAAGAGTCGAGTTTGGTGTCCAGAAATCAAAAAGACGATGGGACGCTCGCCTTGATGTGCGGGTGTTGGCCATCAGTGTCCTTTGTTTGCCAACTGAACGACCAAACCCATGGGCTACAATCCGGCTGACGGTGTCCGAGCGAAAGGTCTTTCATGTTTCAGGTCAGCCCACAAGACCGTTGTGTGCTCATGCGCAAGGACACTGCTGTGTGTTCCTTCACTTACAACTTGCGTCGTCGTGCGGTACATGACCTGGAGGTTTACGACGC
The DNA here is from genome assembly GCA_900555105.1 of uncultured Coriobacteriaceae bacterium. Lineage (GTDB taxonomy): Bacteria > Actinomycetota > Coriobacteriia > Coriobacteriales > UMGS124 > UMGS124. Next base: position 5,286 of record USJP01000053.1, read on the forward strand.
ATCCAATGCGCCGTGGGGTGCTAGCGCTGCCGACGGGTCGGTCGATTCAATGCAGTTGAGCTGGTGGATCTCTTACCGTTATATCCCTACTGGCAGAGCGGGGCTTTCTACCATCCTGCGCGGTGCGGGTTGTGCCGACCCAGCTTCTCTACTTTTCAAGACGCTTGCCCTCAACCTTTCCGATCAGTACTGGATTCGTCCGGAGGGGCTTGCCCTGGCTTGGGGGGACATCAATTATTTTGAGAATCCCTATGTCGATGGGCGTCCTGATTGGACGGCTCAAGACGGCGTGCATGTGCGCATGGGGCCAGGGAGCGCGACCTCTGGCCAGCTTGTCAAGCATTGGGAATGCCGAGAGGGCAAGAATCTCCTTGTCAAAGGCTCATCGTCGAGCGACTGCCATGAGCCGTGGGCAGAGCTCTTGGCATCTGAGTTGTGCCGCGCCGTACTGCCGGATGGTGCATGGGTTCCGTACTCGATCGAGGAAGACTTCTCGGGTCAGCCTGTTAGCGTGTGCGAGTGCTTTGTCGATAAGGACACGGAGTTTGTCGCGCTCGACGATGTGGTGCGCCATTTCGACGCCCCAGTTGAGGCAAGCCTTCATGAGGCTTACGTTGACATTCTCGAGGGTCTGGGGTTGGAGAAAGTGCGTGCGGCGGTTGACCGGGAGCTGGTGATTGACTTTCTCGGCGCAAACGATGACCGCCATGAGTTCAACCTCGGCATCTTGCTGGACTCAGATTCTCGTAAGCCCCTGGGCGTCGCGCCGATTTTCGATAACGGGCGGGCTTTTTATCATGCCGCACGCACTGAGGCGCAGCTTGTCGACGGACTTTTTCCCTATGATGCGCGCGTTTTTGACAACGGCGAGGCGGGTCCGCTTGCCCTCGTGCGCGATTTCTCGTGGCTTGACTTCGGCGGTTTGCGCTCCTTCGCCCCCGTTGTGGGCGACATCATGTCACGTGCGCAGCACCCGGACTGGTTTGCCCAGGCAGCCCAGAAGCAGTATCTCCTGCGAGTGGATGCCCTGGAGCGAGCGGCGCTGAGCGGAAGGTGATTATGGCAAGTGAGCTTGTCACAAGGTCTGCCTCACTTGGTTGCATTTGACCTGGTTGTGGGCTGAAGTGCGTGATATAAGGGGACGAGACGCCATCTGCCGCGTTGAGGAGAGGGGACTGAACACCTGATTCTGGGAGGCCTTTCATGCTGCAAGAGAAGATTCTGGAAGCCGCACGTCCATACCTTGAGGGAAGGACGGTGACCGACCTCGTCTTGGGTATCGCGCTCATCGGGGCTCAGCTCGACGGTGAGAACGTCGGCGTTTCGTACATGCTGCGCGACAGTCTGCCTTCGGGTTGCGGCTCGTTCAGCTTCGCCCGCCAGGCTCTCGGCAAGGACGCCTACGAGGTGGCGAGGCTCCTGGTCGAGGGAACCGACGACGCCCAGCGTGGCCTGGGGGCCGCCGTGCTCAATGCGGCGAGCCACAGTGTCCCGCTCATGTTCTGCGCCGATGACGCGGCGACGCCCTTCGGCGTGGCTATACAACCCGGCGACAAGCTGGCGCTCGTCGGCTACATGGCCCCCGTTGCCAGGCAGTTCGAGGGCAAGGTCGCCGAGACGGTTATCTTTGACAAGGGCCGCGAGCTTGCGGGCCATGCCGACGTCACGCCGTGCGCCTTGCAGGCGGAGGTCCTTCCCACATGCGACATCGTGGTGTCGAGCGGCACCTCTGTGGTGAACCGCACGGTCGAGGACCTGCTCGCGATGTGCCCCAACGCGCGCGAGTTCGTGCTTACCGGCACGTCGACGCCGATGTTCCCCACCGCCTACAAGGGCACGCGTGTCACAAGCCTTGCGGGAACCGTGTGGCGCCAGGATGCCAAGGACGAGATCTTCCGCGCCATCGCCCTGGGCGGCGGCATGATGGCCTGTCGGCCCCTGCGCCAGAACGTTTGCGTGCGGGTGTAGGGGCAGGGGCGGCAGGTGCAAGGGCTGATCGGCTGATTTGAGTCTTCGGGTCAGGTCGCACCACCGCATGCTTTGGCCCGAAGTTTTTCTTTCGCTGGCTGATGTGCGCAGGATTAGGGCCTTTTCCGTCTGAAGATCAGGCCCTGGCGGCCTCCATTGTGACTGACTGCCTGGATTGTTTTCCGGCGTTGGTGGAGAGCTTGTCATATGGAACGGGGGTATGGTCCTCGGTTTCGCATTCGAGCACGATTCCGGCACCGAGGACCCAGAGGAAGTCCTTCCTATACCTGTCGCAGCGTGCAACGGGGTCGATGGAGTTGACGATGAACCGGCGGGTTTGGTTGTCGAGCTGCTGGATTGGCCGGGCTTGGTTTGCGAGCCATAGGTTAAGAAATACAACGTTTTTCGGGGGAGAAGGGCTCCGTACCGTTAGATTTTTCAACCTGTTGCTCGCGTGATTGGCGTTGGGTTGTGCACTGGGCGAGGTTTCGCGCGGCCGGGTCTGTGTCCCCGCATTCCAAATACGGGGCAGGCCTACTAGGACCCGCCCCGAACTGTAGCGGGTTGAGGACCTCGGGATTTTTGCGGGCGATGCCTTCTCTTTGGACTACCCGGCTCTTCGATAGCCTTATCGGTTGGTGTGGCATCCGTCCCGAAAGGGATGGCTGGTGATGTGCCAGCCGCCGCAGCGGCCACACCTGTACCAGCCGAGTTCGACTCCCCTGCTCGCCGATGCAACGATGCAGGCGTGGATGGCCTTCTCTTCCGTATCGTATCGATTTTTTGCCGTGCACGATTTGCCAAAAAAGCGGTCCTCCGCATACGGTGAGTGCCTCAGGGAGGTTGTTTCGCGCCATCGTTCTTCTGCCTTTTGCTTGGCAGCGCAGGCGCGTTCCCTGCGGTGCTTTTTCTGACGCTTTCTGGTCATCGGGTTGCTGCTTGACATGGGCCTCCCCTTATGGCTCTGCTGGGGTCGTTTGGCCAGCCCATTGTATTTACGGGCCGGACATCAAATAACGACATGGAGGGGCGTCGCCTGGGAGCGCCCTGGAAGCCGAAGGAGTTCTGCATGAGCTCCAGGACCGGGGGAATGATCAG
>USJP01000054.1 GCA_900555105.1 uncultured Coriobacteriaceae bacterium
GCCTCCCTGGGCAAGACCGTGAAGAACCTGCGCAAGGGTATGTCTGACGAGGACGAGGAGGCTTCTTCCAAGAAGACCGCTGCCGTTGAGGAAGAGGTCGAGGTTGTCGACGAGGACGATGCCGACGTCGTGGAGGACGAGGCTGCCAAGAAGCCCGCAGCCAAGAAGCGCAGCGCCGCTGCCAAGAAGGCCGCCGCTGACGACGACGAGTAAGTCCGTCGTATCACAAGCATTAAACAGCGTGGCGCACGTCTTCACCCGAAGGCGTGCGCCGCGCGGCGTTTATTGAGAGGTTCTAACGGTGCCCGCCATGTGTGACGGGCACTTGTCGTAAACAAGTACGTCCCTGTTGCCGGCGAGGCCCGTGCCAGGGCTGAAACAAGGAGATTTACCATGGAAGTAGGCAAGGCAATCGTGCTTTCCCCCGAAGGCAAGCTCAAGCTTGAGGAGGAGCTTGCCTGGCGCGAGACCACCGAGCGCGAGCGCATCACCGAGGCCATCGCCGTGGCCCGCGACTTTGGCGACCTTTCCGAGAACTCCGAGTACGACGACGCCAAGGACGAGCAGGCATCTAATGAGAACCGCATCCAGGTGCTCAAGCAGCAGCTTGCCAACTGCATCGTTGTCGCAGCTCCCACCAAGGGCGGCCGCATCACGATTGGCCATGTCGTGCACCTGCAGGATGCCGCTGGCAAGGAGCGCGTTTACACTCTCGTGGGCACCGCCGAGGCTAGCCCGCGCGAGGGCAAGATTTCCAACGAGTCGCCGCTGGGCAAGGCTCTGATGGATCACAAGGCTGGCGACACGGTGTCGTTCGTGAGCCCGGCCGGCAAGACGCTCATCTATACCGTCACGGCTGTTGAGGCCCGCTAATGGCGGCCGATCAGCCTCAGGGCGACGTCGCCCTGCTCGACGAGCGCAGTGTGCGCCTCGGTCGCCGTTCTGCTCTCATTGAGGCCGGCGTCAACCCTTACCCTGAGCACTGTCAGGTCAGTGACCATGTCGCCGATCTGGTGGAGCGTTACGCCACCCTCGAGGACGGCGCCGACACGGCCGACGTCGTGAGCGTTGCCGGTCGCGTGCGTGCCAAGCGTGGCCAGGGCAAGGTCATCTTCATCGAGCTGCAGGATTCCACGGGCACCATCCAGCTCTTCTGTCGTATCAACGACCTGGGTGAGGAAGGTCTTGCTAGTGTCAAGGCCTTCGACCTGGGCGATATCGTCGAGGCCAGGGGCATTGTCGTGCGCACTCGTCGCGGCGAGCTCTCCATTGCGCCTACGGGCGTGCGCCTGCTCTCCAAGAGTGTGCGCCCCCTGCCCGAGAAGTTCCACGGCCTGTCCGACAAAGAGACGCGCTATCGTCAGCGCTATGTGGACCTCATCGTGAACGATGACGTGCGCGAGACCTTCCGCAAGCGCTCGCTCATCCTGTCGACGTTCCGCCGCTACATGGAGGCCGATGGCTACATGGAGGTGGAGACCCCCATCCTGCAGACCATCCAGGGTGGCGCCACCGCAAAGCCGTTTATCACGCACTTCAATGCACTCAACCAGGAGTGCTACCTGCGTATCGCGACTGAGCTGCACCTCAAGCGTCTGCTTGTGGGCGGTTTCGAGGCCGTGTTCGAGGTCGGCCGCATCTTCCGTAACGAGGGCATGGACCTCACCCACAACCCCGAGTTCACCACGATGGAGGCCTATCGCGCCTATTCCGACCTGGAGGGCATGAAGAGGCTCGCCGAGGGTGTCATCAAGGCCGCTAACAAGGCTGTGGGCAACCCCGAGGTCATCGAGTATCAGGGCCAGACCATCGACCTGTCGGGCGAGTGGGCCTGTCGTCCCATGACCGACATCGTCTCCGACGTGCTTGGCTACAAGGTCACGCTCGACACGCCCGTCGAGGAGCTTGCCAGCGCCGCCCGCGCCAAGGGCATCGAGATCAAGCCCGAGTGGACCGCCGGCAAGATCATCGCCGAGATCTACGACGAGCTGGGTGAGGATACGATTGTGAACCCCACCTTCGTGTGCGATTACCCCATTGAGGTCTCGCCTCTGGCCAAGCGCTTCGAGGACGATCCGCGTCTCACGCACCGCTTCGAGCTCGTCATTGCCGGCCACGAGTACGCCAATGCGTTCTCCGAGCTCAATGACCCTGTCGATCAGGCCGAGCGTTTCCGCAAGCAGGTGGAGGAGAAGTTTGCCGGCGACGACGAGGCCATGGAGTACGACGAGGACTACGTGCGTGCCCTCGAGTACGGCATGCCCCCTGCAGGCGGTATTGGCATCGGTATCGACCGCGTGGTCATGCTGCTCACCAACTCCGCCTCCATCCGCGACGTGCTGCTGTTCCCGCACATGAAGCCCGAGGCCGGCACCAAGAGCGGTGCCGCTGCTGCCAAGGCCGCCGAGCAGGCTGCTGCGGCAAGCGCGCCTGTTGAGGAAGCTTGCGAGCCCATCGCCGCCGCAGAGCTGGAGAACATCCAGATTGAGCCGCTCTTCGAGGACTCCGTCGACTTCGAGACGTTCTCCAAGTCCGACTTCCGCGCCGTGAAGGTCAAGGCCTGCGCCGCGGTGCCCAAGTCCAAGAAGCTCCTGCAGTTCACGCTTGACGACGGCACGGGTGCCGACCGCACCATCCTGTCGGGCATCCATGCCTACTACGAGCCCGAGCAGCTTGTGGGCAAGACCCTCGTGGCCATCACGAACCTGCCCCCGCGCAAGATGATGGGCATCGATTCGTGCGGCATGCTGCTTTCCGCCATCCATAAGGTGGACGACGAGGAGCGCCTCAACCTGCTGATGGTGAGCGACGCCATCCCCGCAGGTGCCAAGCTCTACTAGAACTTAAGCGTACGGGTGCGGCGCAAAATGGGTACGCTGCACCTCGGGCCCGTGGGCGCAAGACCTGCGGGCCTGTTTCATATTGGGACATAGGGCTGCTAAGAGGGAAAGGCACACAGAATGGCAGACTTCCTCGACGAACTCATAGGCCTGCAAAAGGAGTTCCAGGCCATCACGGGCGAGATCTCTGACGAGACCGCCTTTGTGCGCGGAGCCACCACGGAGGAGAGCGCTGAGCCCGTATGGACGCCGTCGGATTACAAGGTCGTCCCCAAGGGTAACTCCGCCATGTGCGTGCGTTGCAAGAAGGAGGACGCCAGCTGCGACCTGTGCCTGCAGGTTTGCCCGACTGACTCCATCTTCTTCGATGACGACGGCGCGCTTGAGATCAAGAGCGACTGCCGCAAGTGCGGCCTGTGCGTGGCTGCCTGCCCCACCGACGCCCTCGTGTCGAGCATGCACGCCCCTAAGATGCTCTACGACAAGATTTGCAAGGCTGCCGAGGCCAACGAGATGGTTTACGTCACCTGCACGCGCGCCCTGGGTCATGTGCCCGAGGCCGCCCAGGTAGTCCTGCCCTGCGTGGGCGACGTCTCGGCCGAGGTGTGGTACTCGATTCTGTGCGAGTATGGCAACGTCGGCATCTATCTGCCGCGCGGCATCTGCGACAAGTGCCGCACCACCACCGGCGAGGAGTGCTACACCGACGCCATCACGTTGGGCGAGCAGTGGAGCGGCGAGACCGTCGATCTTGTGGAGCGCGAGCGCGACATGGTGCTCGAGGTCGACCATCAGGCCGAGCGCAAGGCCTTTGTCAATGGCTCCCTCAAGTCGCTTGGCATGACGGCCTCGAAGGTGAACCCCCTCACCGCCAAACTCGCCCGTGGTGCCGAGAAGCTTGCCAAGCATTCCAAGCAGATTACCGAGCTGCAGAAGTCGCTCGACCGCCTGACTGGTGCGCAGAACACCGAAAACAAGAAGCGCGTGCTCACCAACACCCGCCAGCTCATGCTCGTGGCTCTTGCCAACCATCCCAAAACGGCAGGCAACATCTTGCTCGACGCCCCCCAGTCCACTGGCAAGTGCGACGGCTGCGGCGAGTGCGCCGATGTGTGCCCCATGAACGCGATCGACATCGTGGGGAGCAAGATTTCGGTACTCACCACGCACTGTGTGGCATGCGCCCTGTGTTCGGACATCTGTCCTCTCGACGCCATCGAGTTTATCGAAGTTGACGGCAACCGCCTCATCGTCGACGACCCCGAGACCAAGAAGAAGGTCGAGGAAGACGAGAAGCAGCGCCAGAAGGAAGCCGAGAACCGCGAGAAGGCCAAGAAGTACGGTCAGAAGATGATCGACATGCTGGAGAAGGAAGCCGACGAGGCCGAGGCCCGCGGAGAGAAGCTCTAGCCCTTGAAAGAAACCACCCGCCCTCTATAATTGTTGTCGAATGGCAACAATTTGTGGCGGTTAGGCAGAATTCGGCGGCTTGAGTGCAGTTCCACGCATTTGATTGTTGCCCGACCTCGCGGCTAAAACTATCATCAGCTAGGTTAGGTAAGGGACGCGGGCAGACTGGCCCGTGCCAGGAAGAGGAGGAGTTACCCATGTCCGAAGAGGAGAAGGTGACGACGGAGTCTGAGACGATGAAGAAGACCAAGGCCCCTAAGACCAAGGTTTGGCCCATCGTTCTTTCCGTGATTTTCATTGCCGTCATCGCGTTTTTCACGGCGTTCCTGCATTGGCACGAGGAGCCGAGCTTCTGCAGCGCCATCTGCCACAACAACATGACGAAGTACGTCGACGGCTACTACAGCGAGGATGACGCCCTGCTCGTCTCCAAGCACGCTGAGGCCGACGTCACCTGCCTTGGCTGCCACTGGAGCCAGGCCAAGATGATGGACCTCGTGCATGAGGTCGTCCTCTACGTCAGCGATTCCTACACCGACCCGCTGACCGACCACAAGGAGTTCGTCAACGACGAGTTCTGCGGTTCTTGCCACGACGGCAACCTTGATGAGTTCAACCATGCTCCCACCAAGGAAGAGTCCACCAAGGATCAGGTCATCGATCCCCACAACATGCCCGCCATCGACGCCCATGCTGGTCTGAACATCACCTGCGGCGACTGCCACAGCGTGCACAAGACCTCTACCATGGTGTGCGCCGAGTGCCACGACGGCATGGTTGAGGTTCCCGAGGGTTGGACCACCCCCGAGGTCAAGGTCAACGCTATGGCCGACCACATGAACGCCGTTCCCTCTGACAAGTGCGCTTCTTGCCACGACGGCACCAAGGTTCGCGAGCTCGACATGGCTGGCGTTGAGGCTAAGTACACCTGGAACGACCAGCCCTTCAACTTCCACTCCATGTCTGACGAGATGAAGACCGCTCACGAGGGCTTCATCGAGGACTTCAGCTGCCAGACCTGCCACGCTGAGAAGTCTGTTGCTGCTTGCGCCACCTGCCACGCCGGCGTCTTCACCGAGGAGAACCTCCCCGAGGGTTGGACCGCCGAGGCTGCCGAGGAGCCCGCTGCTGACTCCGCCAGCACCGAGGCCACCGCTTCCGACGCCACCTACACCGACGGCGAGTACACCGCCGCTGGCAAGGGCATTGGCGGCGACGTCCCTGTGACCGTCACTGTCAAGGACGGCAAGGTCGCTGAGGTCACCGTTGGTGACAACTCCGAGACCCAGGGCATTGGCAGCAACGCCATCGAGCAGCTCCCCGAGGCCATTGTTGCCGCCAACGGCACCGCCGGCGTCGACGCTGTCTCCGGTGCTACCGTCACCTCCAAGGCCATCTTCTCGGCCGTTGACGAGGCTCTCGCTCAGGCTCAGGCCTAAGCGCGGAATCAAGCACCAGGCAAGTGATTCTATGGGCCGCCCCCAGGGGCGGCCCTTTTTTGTTCTCTACGACCTATAATTTGCTTCCGATTGATCTAGTATCTGCCCGTATCGAAGCGTGTTTGCGACTGCAAGGAGTGACATGGCCCTCTCCATCGGCATCGTCGGCCTGCCCAACGTGGGCAAGTCGACGCTCTTCAACTCGCTCACCAAGCAGAACATCTTGGCGGCGAACTATCCCTTTGCGACTATCGAGCCCAACCAGGGCATCGTGCCTGTGCCTGACGAGCGACTCCAGAAGCTTGCCGACATCGTACATCCCGGCCGTATCGTGCCCGCCACCGTCGAGTTTGTTGACATCGCCGGTTTGGTGAAGGGTGCCAGCCAGGGCGAGGGTCTGGGCAACCAGTTCCTCGCAAACATCCGTGAGTGCGACGCCATCTGCGAGGTCGTGCGCTATTTCGAGGATCCCGACATTGTTCGCTCCGACTGCTGTACCAACCCCGAGAGCGACTTCGACATCATTCGCACTGAGCTTGTCCTGGCTGACCTTGCCACGGTCGAGAAGGCTCTGCCGCGCCTTGAGAAGGATGCAAAGCGCGATAAGGAGCTTTCTGCCAAGTATGAGACCGTGAAGCGTGTTGCTGCCTGGATGAACGAGGGCAACCCCGCCCGCTCCATGGAGATGGATGATGAAGAGCGCGCTCATCTCTACGACCTGCACCTCATGACCATGAAGCCCATCATGGTGCTTGCCAACGTTGACGAGGACCAGGTTACGGCTGACCTTCCCGAGATCGGCGGCATCAAGCCGCTTCCTCTGTGCGCCAAGATCGAGAGCGAGCTCGCCGAGCTCGATGAGGAAGACGCAGCCATGTACCTGGCTGACCTTGGTCTGAAAGAGTCCGGCCTCAGCCGCCTTGCCAAGGCTGCCTATAACCTGCTGGGTCTGCAGTCCTTCTTCACGGCCGGCGAGATGGAGGTCAAGGCTTGGACCATCCATATCGGTGACACTGCCCCCCAGGCTGCAGGCGTCATTCATTCCGACTTCGAGCGCGGTTTCATCCGTGCTGAGACCATTGCGTACGACGATTATGTCGAGCTTGGCGGTGAGGCTGGCGCCAAGGCTGCCGGCAAGCTGCGCGTCGAAGGTAAGGATTATGTGGTGCAGGACGGCGACGTCATGCACTTCCGCTTCAACGTTTAGATTTTGCAACTGTTTTTTGACTGTGCTTGATTGATGTTGACGTCCTGGCGCGCAACGTCGCGTGTCGGGATGCCATAATCGAACGTCTGTTAAAACGGTTGCAACTTTATTTGAGTTCGAAAGCGCGAGTATCTGTTTTTGTAGAAGTAGGGAGCACAAACCGATGGCGACCACCGACCAGGTAGTTTACGTTCTTGACTTTGGTGCGCAATACGGCCAGCTCATCGCCCGCCGTGTGCGTGACCTCCATGTCTATTCCGAGATCGTCCCGTGCGATATCTCCGCAGCCGAGCTTGCTGACATGCACCCTGCTGCCCTCATCCTGTCGGGTGGCCCCGCCAGCGTGTATGCCGAGGACGCCCCCAAGGTCGATCCTGCCATCTTTGAGCTCGGTGTTCCCATTCTTGGTTTCTGCTATGGTCATCAGATTACGGCCGTCACGCTTGGCGGCACCGTCGGCCATTCCGAGGTGGGCGAGTACGGCCATGCCGACCTGCACCGCAAGGGCGCCTCGCAGCTCTTTGACGGCACGCCCGAGGAGCAGAGCGTGTGGATGAGCCACCGCGATGCCGTCTCTGTGGTGCCCGAGGGCTTCACTGTTACCGCTTCCACCGACGTGTGCCCTGTGGCCGCGATGGAGTGCGCGAGCAAGCGCATCTATACCACACAGTTCCATCCTGAGGTGCGCCACACCCCGCATGGCAAGGAGCTGCTCTCCAACTTCCTCTTCAACATCGCTGGCCTTGAGCCTACGTGGACCATGGACAACATCGTGGAGCAGAAGGTTGCCGAGATTCGCGAGCAGGTGGGTGATGCCCGCGTCATCCTGGGTCTGTCGGGCGGCGTTGACTCCTCCGTGGTCGCAGCCCTGTGCGCCCGCGCCATCGGCAAGCAGCTTACGTGCGTCTTCGTGAATCATGGCCTTCTGCGCAAGGGCGAGCCCGAGCAGGTCGAGGAAGTCTTCACCAAGCAGTTCGACGTCGACTTCGTGCACGTGCATGCCGAGGAGCGCTATCTCAAGCTTCTCGAGGGCGTGAGTGATCCCGAGCAGAAGCGCCACATCATCGGCACCCAGTTCTGGAACGAGTTCTTCTCCGTGGCGCAGGACATTGCCGAGGACGGCCGTCCCGTGCAGTTCATGGCGCAGGGTACCATCTATCCCGACATCATCGAGAGCGGTGCACGCAAGACGGGTGGTAAGACGGCTACCATCAAGAGCCACCACAACCTCATCCCGTTCCCCGAGGGCGTGCACTTCGACC
>USJP01000055.1 GCA_900555105.1 uncultured Coriobacteriaceae bacterium
CCCCCATCGAGAACAGGCTCACCGAGCTGTGGAGCATCTTCGACTTCCTGATGCCCGGCCTTCTGGGTTCGGTGGAGGACTTTCACGAGCGCTTCGAGGAGCCCATCAGCCTCGCTGACGAAGACGCAGCCCACCGCCTGCAGTGCATGGTCGGCCCCTTCATCCTGCGCCGCCTCAAGGGCGACGTGCTCAAGGACCTGCCCGAGAAGAACGAGTCCGTCGTGTACACGGGCATGGACGACGAGCAGCGCAAGCTCTACGACGCCGTGGCCTCCAACCTGGTGAAGACCCTGCGCCACCAGATGCCGCAGGAGTTCGCCACGCAGCGCTTCGCCATCCTGGCCGAGCTCACCAAGCTGCGCCAGATCTGCTGCGACCCGGCCATCCTCTACGACAACTACGAGGGCGTCTCGGGCAAGCTCGAGGCCGCGCTCGACCTTATCCGCACGGCGGTCGAAGGCGGCCACAAGGTGCTGCTCTTCTCGCAGTTCACCAGCATGCTCTCCGTCATCGGCAAGCGACTTGAGGAAGACGGCCTGGCCTACCACACGCTCGTGGGCTCGACGCCCAAGGAGCAGCGCGCACGCCTGGTCAACTCGTTCCAGACCGACGACGTGCCGGTGTTCCTCATCTCGCTCAAGGCCGGAGGCGTGGGCCTCAACCTCACGGCAGCCGACGTCGTCATCCACTACGACCCGTGGTGGAACCTGGCGGCGCAGAACCAGGCAACCGACCGTGCGCACCGCATCGGTCAGAAGCGCAGCGTCTCGGTCATGCGCCTCATTGCACAGGGCACCATCGAGGAAAAGATCGTGGCCCTGCAGGAGTCCAAGCGAGAGCTGGCCGAGTCCATCCTGGGCGGACAGGCAACGGCGTCGACATCGCTGTCCAAGGAAGACATCCTGGCACTGCTCGACTAGAAAGGAAGGCGCCGACCCAGGCGCCTTCCCCATCTTGCCATGCACCAAAAAGGCTCTCGACGGAAATTTGTCGAGAGCCTTTTTCATGTCGTTCGATATGAGGCGACTTCGTTTAGAGCACGAAGGCTTTCACGCCGAAATACACGAGGACCACAATGCCCAGGCAGATGCGGTACCAGCCGAAAGGCTTGAAGTCGTGCTTGCGCACAAAGCCCGTAAGCCAGTTGATGGCAGCCAGGGACACGACGAAGGCGACGACGAGGCCCACGCCCATAATGGCCCACTCGTCGGCGACCATGGTGTTGCCGGCAAGCACGAACTTCACGATCTTGAGCAGGCTCGCACCGAACATGACGGGGATTGCCAGGAAGAACGTGAAGCGCGTGGCCACCGAGCGCGACGTGCCGAGAAGCAGGCCGCCGATGATGGTGGAGCCGGAACGCGAGGTGCCGGGAACAAGCGAAAGCACCTGGAAGCAACCGATGCCCAGTGCCGTCTTCCACGACAGGTCGTCAACGTCGGTGATGCGGCCGAAGTCGGCGTCTGCCTGCAGGGCAGCGGGAGTGGCGAAGTGAGCGCCGCCCGAGGTCGTTGCAAGGTCTGCAGCCTCGGAGCGCTTCTTGGCGCGCCAGTTCTCAATGAGAATGAAGGCGACGCCGTACAGGATGAGCATTGCAGCGACCACATAGGAGTTGTAGAGGTGCTCCTCCATGAAGTCGTTGAGCGGAAGACCGATGAGGGCGGCAGGAACGCATCCCAAGATGACCTTGCCCCACAGGCGCCACGTCGCGGCGCGTCCTTGCGCTCCTTTGCCCGGCGAGAACGGGTTGAGGTCGTGGAAGTACATCACGATGACGGCCAGAATGGCACCCAGCTGAATGACAACAAGGAACATGTTCCAGAACTGCTCGGTGACATTGAGCTTGATGAACTCGTCGACAAGAATCATGTGGCCCGTCGAGGACACCGGCAGCCACTCGGTGATGCCCTCGACGAAGCCAAGGAACGCAGATTTTAAGAGTTCGACAACCAGATCCACGGACACCCCTACTTAACGATCAGGACATCGCACTCACAGCTGCGCACGAGGAACGTGGAGATGGAGCCGAGAATCGCGTACTTGATGTTCGAAAGGCCGCGGGCGCCGCAAATGACCAGGTCGGGCTTGATCTCGTTCACGAAATCGTCCATAAGGGTCTCGCGAACGCGGCCGGCCTTGGCCTCGACGGTGATGGACTTGATGGTGCCGAGTTTGCGGGCGCTCTCCACATCGGCCTCGATGGAGTCCTTCCAAGCCTTCTCGAGGCTGGGGATGAGCGTGGCAGGATAGGTGCCGGCAGCCTGCATGGGCGTGGAGTCGATGACGTGGCCCACATAGAGCTCGGCGCCGCTGGCAGCGGCAATCTCGCAGGCGCGGGCGAAAACCTCGGACTGCATCTCGGTACCGTCAAGCGATACGAAGATCTTCTTGTAGGAATCGGTCATGGTAAACCTCGATTCAACGAACGGACAAAGACGTGCAGCCCGATTTTATACCATCAGGAACATCATGATGATGATAAGAGCCATTCCCACCAGATCGAACCCAGAGAAGACGGTGCCCATCCACACGACGGACAGCACGCATGCCACGATGGGCTCGGTGCTCGCAAGAAGACCCGCCAGAAGGCTGCCGACGATCTTGACGCCGGTGACGTAGAGCAAGAACGACCCGAACGTGCCGATCGCCGCCACGCCGAACACAGCCAGCCAGCCCACGAGGTCAAGCGTGGGCATGTGGCTCCAGGGCTGGTACACGACGCAGGCGACTACCGCCGCAATGCAAATCGCCGTACCCGTGACCGCCACCGAGCCATGGCGGGCAAGGGGCTTGGCGGGCAAGAGCGTGTACAGCGCACAGGCCACCGCGTTGCATATGCCCCAAAAAAGCGCCGCCGCCGAGATGGACAGCGACGTGAACGACCCCTGCGTGGCAATGAGGAACGTGCCCACCAGCGCCAACACCACGCCGATGGCCTCCTTGCGCTTGGGCAGACGGTGCATTTGCACGCATGAAACCACAAGGATAAGGAGCAGGTTGAGCGACTGCAGCACGGTGGCCGTGCCCGCGTCGCTCGCCTGAATCGACATGAGGTAGCTGCTTGAGCAGGCGAACAGGCCAAAAACGGCAAACACCAGCGTTATCAGGATGTTGGGCTTGTCACGTATCAGCTCAGCCTCTTCGCGGCGATGCGTGCCAAAGACGAGAGGGGCAAACATGAGCGCCGCGATGACCATGCGCGCCGCGACGAGCCATGTGGGCTCCACGTCGTAGTTGGTGAACAGGAGCTGCGCGCACGTGCCGGAAAAGCCCCAGCCCACGCCACCCAACAAGGTGAAGGCGATGCCAAGACCCAGGTGCTCGCCCGTGACTTTGGACGCAGGGGACGCCTCAACACTCTGCACGCTATTTCGCCTCCGCCCAGTTCTGACCGATGGAGCAGGAAACGAGCAGGGGAACACGAAGCTCCGCGATGTCCTGCATCTGCTCGACCACCATCTCCTGCAATGCCTCGACCTCGCTGCGCGGGCAGTCGAAGTCAAGCTCGTCGTGCACCTGGACAATCATTCTTGCCTTAAACGCTCCTTCCAACAGCTTGCGCTGCACACGCACCATAGCAAGCTTGATGATGTCGGCCGCGGAGCCCTGCATGGGGTGGTTCATTGCCGTGCGCTCGGCAAACTGGCGCACGGCCGGCACACGCGCCGCAATGTTGGGCACATGGCGCTTGCGTCCGAACATCGTCTGCACAAAGCCCTGCTTGCGCGCAAGTTCCACCTGGTCGTTGAGGTAGACACGCACGCCGGGATACGTCGCGTAGTAACGGTCGATCATCTCCTGAGCCTCGGCGGCGGAGATTTTGAGCGTCTGGGACAGACCCCAGGCCGTCTGGCCGTAGACGATACCGAAGTTGACCGCCTTGGCGCGGGAGCGCTGTGCAGGTGTCACCTCGGCCGCCGGCACGCCGAAGACCTTCGAGGCCGTCTCGCGATGGAAGTCCTCCCCGCTCAAGAACGCCTCGACGAGGCCCTCGTCGCCCGACAGGTGCGCAAGCAGCCGCAACTCGATTTGCGAGTAGTCGCACGACAAGATGACGTTGTCGGGACCGGCGGGCACAAAGGCCGTCCTCACCATGCGGCCCAGGTCGCTACGCACGGGGATGTTCTGCAGGTTGGGGTCCGAGGAGGAGAGCCTGCCAGTAGCCGTGACCGTCTGGTTGTAGGTGGTGTGCACCCTGCCGTCGCCGAGAATCTGGCGAGGCAGCGCATCGAGGTAGGTCGACTTGATCTTCACGCGCTCGCGATAGTCGAGGACATCGGCCACCACGGGGTAGTCGCATGCAAAGCCCTCGAGAAGCTTGGCGTTCGTGGAGTAGAAGCCGGTCTTGGTCTTCTTGAGAGGTCGGCCCGTCTCGGGGTCGCGCGTCGGCAGGCCGAGCGTGTCGAAGAGCACGCCGGAGAGCTGGGCGGGCGAGTCGATGTTGAACTCTTGGCCTGCAAGGTCGAAGATGCGCGAGCGAATCTCCTCAATCTTGCCCGTGAGCAGGCCGGACTGATGGGCGAGAACCTCAGGATCCACCTTCATGCCGTTGCGCTCAAGCACCGCGAGCACCGCGACAAGCGGCATCTCGATGTCGGTCATACACGCCTTCGTGCCGTCCTGCTCAAGAAGCTCGTCAAGCACCTCGCGCAGCGCCAGAAGCGAAGCGGCCGCGCACGCACCACGCGCAGCGCTCGACTCCTCGGTGGGAGCGGGAGCAGGTGTTCCCCTGCCCTTCTTCGGGGCGGCCGGGAACTCCAGGGCGGGAAGGCTCCAGGGCAAGAACGCCCCCACAAGCACGCTGGGCTCGAAGTCGGAGCGGTCCGAATCGAGCAGATAGGCGGCCACCCCGGCGTCGAACACCTCAGAGCTGCGGGTAGAGGCGAACTCTGCGGCATCAAGGCGCGCAGACTCGGAAGAGTCAAGCGGGTAGAGGCGACGCAGGTCGGCCTTGGTGTCGAACGAGACGACTTTGCAGCCTTCATACACCATAAGCAGGGCCTCGAGGGCGTCGTCACCGTCGAAGCGCAAAAGGCACGCCGGCTCCTGGGAGGGCGCGCCCTCAGCCATCTGCCATCCCGACGCACAGGCGAGCCACAGGGTCTGCGCGCTGCCGAAAAGCGAGCCGGTGTCCTGGCCCTCATCGAAGAAGGCGCCCACCCAAGCGTCGCAATCGCAAGCCTGCTTCAGGCCATCCCAAGCAGCCTGTCCTTGCAGGGGCTCGGCAGGCAGGTTCGGACCCTGCTCCTGCGCGCAGGCGCATGCCGCATTGTCGCTCTGATCGGCCTGCGCCCCGCACGAGCAGCGCAGCACGCGGCCCTTGAGGGTGCGCAGCGCCAGTACGTCAAAGGCACGCTCAACCTCAGCCGCATCAAAGGAGGGCCACAGGGCCGCCTGAGCGTCGAACGTGACCGGCGCGTCACGACGGATGCGGGCAACCTCGCGCGACACCAGGGCATCGTCGGCATGGTTGCGGATGTTTTCGCCCATCTTGCCCTTGATGTTGTCGGCGTCGGCGAGCACGGCGTCAAGCGAGCCGTACTGCACGATGAGCGCGGCCGCCTTCTTGGGGCCGATGCCGGGCACACCGGGGATGTTGTCGCTCGTGTCGCCCTTGAGGCCGTAGAAGTCGGGAATCTGCTCGGGCTTCACGCCCTCGTAAAGCGCGCAGATCTCCTCCGGGCTCATGATGGCGACGTCGCTCATGCCCTTCCTGTTGGAGAGGATCGAGACGTTGCCATCGGAAAGTTGGTAGGCGTCGCGGTCGCCCGTGACAAGCAGCATCCTGTGGCCCAGCTCCTCGCCCTGCCTGGCAAGCGTGCCAAGCAGGTCGTCGCCCTCCCAGCCCTCGACGGCATACACCGGCACATGCATAGCCTCGAGCAGCTCGCGCATCATGGGGAACTGCTCGGAAAGCAGCGGGTCGCGCGGGGGGCGCTGCGCCTTGTACTGGGGAAGCATCTCCATACGCACCGTGGGGCGGCCCTTGTCGAAGGCGACCATGATGCCATCGGGGTGGAAGTCTTCCACCAGGCGCAAAAACATGCCCATGAAACCGAAGATGGCCTTGGTGGGTCGGCCGTCGGGAGCGTTCATGGGCGTCTGCACCGCATGAAATGCGCGATGCATGAGGGAGTTACCGTCAATGACAGCAAACGTCAGAGGCCTTGCGGCCGCCACGTCGTGTTCTTGTTCCATGAAGCACCTTCCATTGCATGTGAAAGTGGGGTGGCCGGCCACACGGCCAGCCTTATAGTTTCCATCGGCGATATCATACGGTCACGAACGCTTCCCACGACCGTAAAGTGAGCGAAACATTCGACTCCTAGAGTTTGCGACATGCACCGAGCTTTGTGTCCAAGACGTCCGCGCGATGCGCGGCGTCATCGAGAGAAGGCGGTTTAAATGGCAGTCAACCCCAGCGAGTACTTCGGCTGCAAGGTCTTCAGCCAGAAGATCATGCAGGAGAAGCTCCCCAAGGTGACCTACAAGGCACTCATGAGGACGCTCCAGCAGGGCGAGCCCCTCGACATCGAGGTGGCCAACGTCGTCGCCCACGCCATGAAGGAATGGGCCATTGAACAGGGCGCCACGCACTACACCCACTGGTTCCAGCCCCTCACCGGCATCACGAGCGAGAAGCATGACTCGTTCCTGAACCCCGGCGGCGACGGCACGGCCATCATGACCTTCTCTGGCAAGGAGCTCGTACAGGGCGAGCCCGACGCCTCCAGCTTCCCGTCCGGCGGCCTGCGCTCCACGTTCGAGGCACGCGGCTACACCGCCTGGGACCCCACGAGCCCGGCCTTCATCAAGGACGACGTCCTGTGCATCCCCACGGCGTTCATCAGCTACAACGGTGAGTCGCTCGACAAGAAGACCCCGCTTCTGCGCTCCATGACCGCCGTAAGCGACCAGGCCAAGCGCGTCATGGCCCTCTTCGGCAAGCACCCCGACCGCGTCGTCACCACCGTCGGCCCTGAGCAGGAGTACTTCCTCATCAAGGAAGAGGACTTTGCCAAGCGCCCCGACCTCATCCTGTGCGGCCGCACTCTCTTCGGCGCCGCCCCTGACAAGGGCCAGGAGCTCCAGGAGCACTACTTCGGCTCCATCCGCCCCACCGTCAGCCGCTTCATGAAGGAGCTTGACTCCGAGCTGTGGAAGCTCGCTGTGCCCGCAAAGACCAAGCACAACGAGGTCGCCCCCTGCCAGCACGAGCTTGCCCCCGTGTTCGAGGAGGCCAACGTCGCCATTGACCACAACCTGCTCGTCATGGAGCTCATGAAGATCATCGCCAGCCACCACGGCCTGGTGTGCCTGGAGCACGAGAAGCCCTTCGAAGGCATCAACGGCTCGGGCAAGCATGACAACTGGTCGCTGTCCGCCGACGGCCAAAACCTGCTCGACCCCGGCGACACCCCCGAGCAGAACCTGCAGTTCCTCGTCTTCCTGACCTGCGTCATCGCCGCTGTGGACGACTATCAGGAGATGCTGCGCGTCAGCGTCGCCTCGGCCGGCAACGACCACCGTCTGGGCGCCAACGAGGCACCGCCCGCAATCATCTCCATCTTCCTGGGCGACCAGCTCAACGGCATCGTCGAGGCCATCATCGAGGGCAAGACCTACGAGAGCCACGACAAGGAGAGCATGTACCTGGGCGTGCCGGTGCTGCCCAACCTCACCAAGGACACCACCGACCGCAACCGCACCTCTCCCTTCGCCTTCACGGGCAACAAGTTCGAGTTCCGCGCCGCTGGCTCGCGTCAGAACCTGTCCGACCCCAACATGGTGCTCAACACAGCCGTTGCCAAGGAGCTCAAGGAGTTCGCCAACGCCATGGAGAGCAGCGCGAGCTTTGAGACCGACGCCATGGCCTGGATCAAGCAGACCCTGACCGACCACCAGCACATCATCT